>JANNUW010000460.1:0-3639 GCA_031414095.1 Hyphomicrobium sp.
CGGTGCCGCGCACGTCGAGCGGCAAGTCGAGACCCTTTTTGGGATGGTCGACATGCGCAATCACGCGCGCTGCCAGTTTTTCGAACGCGCGGTCGCCGCCGATGATCGTTGCCTTAGAAAAACGCTTCTGCAGATCCTGCACTAGCATCTCCGGATCGTCGCCCAGAAAAATTGCGCACACGCCCACGCTCGTCGCCGCAACGAGAATGGCTCCGAGCTGACATTCGCCGACTGCAAACTTGATTGCAGATCGGACGCCACCGTCGCGAAATTGCGTGGGCGTCATGCCGAGCACTTTTGCAGACTTGGCGTAAAAGCGGCCCGTCGACTGAAAGCCAGCGTCATAGGCAGCGGCCGTTACAGTGCCAGCTTTAGCCAGGCTGTCACGCACGCGCTGATGGCGATGGGCGTCGGCATAAGCCTTGGGCGTCACGCCAGCGATCGATTTAAAAAGCCGATGAAAGTGAAACGGACTGAGGCCGGCGGTCTCTGCGAGGTCTGCAAGACGGGGCACCGCGCCGGTCAACTCAAGCAACCGGCAAGCCTCAGCGACTTTGACGACGTCGGCTGACTCATAATTCAGCTGATCGGGCTTGCAGCGCATGCAAGCGCGCAAAACGGCGTTCTGCGCCGCGTCGCAGGAGACATGAAAGGCGACGTTCTGGCGGTTGGCTTGGCGCGATGGGCATGACGGACGGCAGTAAACGCCGGTCGATGCGACCGAGTAGAAAAATTGACCGTCGCAGGTATTGTCACGGGCTTCGACCGCCGCCCACATGCGCTTCTCGCCAAGCAACGGGAATGGATAAGCGGTCAGCTTTTTGGCGATCGTGCCCATGCAGTTTTCCTGAAAGTGTCGTCGCTCTTCACGAGAGCATACGAACGCCTTCCAGAAAATGCACCTCGTTCCTTGCTGTCAAATCGAATTTAATGGCTCACTAAATGATCAGGAAGTCGTTGTGAACCGGGTTGAGCCCCGCGTCGAGGGTGGCGATAAGAGTAGCCCCGCCCGCCCCCGAGCCATTGACATCATAAATGAGTGCGCCGGTCGCGCGATTGTAGATGATGTTCGCGCTCGCAGTTCCGGCGCTGGCGCCGATCCAGAAGTCCTTGGCTTCCAGCGCGCCTTCGAGGCCCGCCAGCGCCCGGAACACCGCATTGTCGAGCACGATGACATCGAGGCCGTGTTCGAAGTCGCCGATGCGGTCGGTGTTGAAACGATTGAGCGCCGTGTTGAAGACGAAGCGATCCGCGCCGTTATTCCCAAACAGTATGTCGTGTCCCGTGCCGCCTAAGATCACGTCATCACCTTCACCGCCGCTCACGCTGTCGTTGCCCGGGCCGCCCTGAACGTAATCGCGTCCAAAATTGCCGTACATGCGGTCGTCGCCAGATGCACCGTAGAGAGTGTCGTTACCGCCTCCGCCGTAGACGCTATCGTTGCCCCCGCCGGCGTTGACGACATCGTTGCCGCCCCCGCCTGACACGCGGTCATTTCCGAGGCGTCCCAAAATGGTATCGGCCAATTCGGTTGCAAACTTCTTATTGCTTCCGGCGCTCGATGCCGTGATCACGTCTTTGAAGTTAGACCCGCTGACGAAGTTACCGGCGATAGCATTGACGTTGATCGTCGCATCGTTGAATCGGATTTGCTCAAAGCCGGTCAACACGTCGAAGGTGCCGGCCGTGTGTACGACCACGCCGGCGCCAACATTGGTCACGTTCCAATCGTAGGCGGCCGCGTTGGCATTGATGACGAACGTGTCGTTGTTGGTGGCTCCGACGAGATGCTGGACGACGCCGGCAATATCGTTGACGACGGTTCCTGTCGGCGTGATGAGCAAGCGCCCGAGCGTGCCCGTGATCAGATCGAGCGTGTAGATGTAACCATCGGCGCCCTGCTTGAAGTGCACGGGTCCAAAGCCGCTAGCAGTTGTTGCGAGATATCGGATGTCGAGCGGATTGTTGACGTCGACCGAATAAATCTCGCCCTGCACGATGTCGGTGAAGATGTAGTCGTTCAAGAATTCTGCCGGATAGACGTTGCCGGTGTAGATGCTGTTAGGACCGACGATGGCTTGGACCTGGAAGCCGGGGTCGGCAGCACCGTGAGAGAACCCGCGAAACGGGCCCGTGATTTGGATGTTGCCGGCCGCGACCGCGGCGTAGAAAGCGCTCGCGCCAGGGCTCGTCTGATAAATGGGCGTGCGCGAGAGATTGCCCGTGTCGCTGCCCTCGAAGTAGGGCCAGCCGAAATTGGCACCCGGCGCGCCGGTATTGATTTCTTCAAAAGCAAACCAGCCGGTTTCGCTCACGAACAGGCGCCCCTGCTGGTCGAAAGCCGCGGTGAATGGATTGCGCAGGCCGAGCTGAAAAACTTTCGAGCTGTTGGCGTCGAGATCTCCGCTGGCAAACGGATTGCTGGCGAGACCTTGGCCGGTCATCGGATCGATGCGCAACACCTTGCCGCTCAAGCTGTCCAGTGATTGAACTTCGGCAGTGCGCGGATCGGCGTAATCGAACGAGGTCCCGTCGCCTGTCGTCACGTAGAGCGCGCCGTCCGGTCCAAACACCAACGATCCACCGACGTGCGAAAGGCTGTCGACCTTGATGTAGTCCTGTTTGAATTCGCCGGTCGCCGGATCGATCGCTGACGATTGCCGGCCGGCGAATTGTTCAGACGTAAAGTTCAAAGCTCCGTTTCCGCTGATGTCGCCGAGGGTCTGACCATCGGCACCAAGCAAAGTCACGCCGCTTCCGGGAACGACTTTCAAAAAGCCCTGTGACGCATCGGCCGTGAAGCGCGTAATGTGGGCAAAGCGATTGCCATTGCCATCGGCGCCGGCGGCACCCGTATGCGCGGCGGTGTCTGCCGGATCGACGACGTAGAAGGCGTAGATGTAGGGTTCGGATGGAAAGTTTGGATGGAGCGCAATGTCCATCAAGCCGCGGTCGCCAGCTTCGTTGACCTGCGCCGAGATGTCGAGAACCGTCCCAAGCGATTGCCCCGTTTCGATGTTGAACGCCGTGATGACACCGCTTTTGCTGGCGATGTAGGCGATGTCGGGATTGCCCGGCGAAAACTCGACCGCGATGGGCTGATTGAGGCCCGCGGCAACGGTTTGGATTTGGACATTGTAGTTCGAGGTCAGCGACGGCGTTGGCGGCGCGTCCACGGGATTCTCGTCGTCTAGAATGTTGATGAGCGCTGTGCGCGGGAACAGAATGGTTCCGCTCGAGATGTTGACGATAGAAAAATTGAGGGTTTCGGTCGCTTCGCGCGAATCGTCGTTGACGATCGGCACTTGCACGATAACGCGGTCCTGTCCCGCGGCCATGGTGATAGCGCCGTCGCGTTCCTGAAAATCGAGGCCGCTCGTCGCGGTGCCTGCATTGGTGCCGTAATCAATCGTGACGGAACGGCTCAGATCGCCCGTCCGCACGATGGCGACAGACACCGTGCCATCTCTCTCGTTGACGCTGAATTCGCTGGTTTCGAGGAAGATTGAACCGCTCATTTTGGGACACTTTTCTGCAACGGATGGGGCTAACCTCCGTTGCAGCGGCCTAAAAAGAGCAGCAGCACCCGAGGTAAACACCCCGGCTGCAAAGGCCGTGCCTTCGATGGCGCGCGAAAAA
>JANNUW010000461.1:0-3087 GCA_031414095.1 Hyphomicrobium sp.
GATGATCCCCGGCCCCGCTTCAGGGGAACGGCGCTGGGACGCTACACAAGAGGCTTGTCGATGGCTTTTTCGTCGGGCACCCGCACGATGTTGGGTGAGGTTGCAGGTTGGGCGGCGTTTGCCTGTCTGCTTGGTGTCGTCGCTGTGAATTATTCCGAAATCCGGCAGGGCGTTGCGGCCCTGATGGGCGTGACCGGGCAGCCGGCAACAGACACCATCGCGCACGTGCAGCAGGGCGAGCCGCCGCTCAAGGGTTACTCGGTCGAACTTAACGCCGGCGACAATGGCCACTATCGCGCCGACGCTGAAATAAACGGCCGCTCCGTCAGCGCCATGGTCGATACCGGCGCATCCATGGTGGTGCTTACCTATGAAGATGCCGAGACGGCCGGGATCTACCTCAAAGACAGCGATTTTACGCATCGCGCCAGCACCGCGAACGGATATTCCCGGATTGCGCCCGTGTCGCTCGACCGGGTCAGCATCGGCGACATCACGGTGCGCGGGGTCAAGGCGGCGGTCGCCGAACCCGGACGTCTGCAGACAACGCTGCTTGGAATGAGCTTTCTATCGCGCCTCGATAAAGTCGACATGCGCGGCGGTAAGCTCTTGTTGCAGGATTAAGCGTTTGAGCTAAACGCAAACCCGTCTGGGCGCTTATAGCCACGACCTTGACACGGATTATCCAAGTACCACCTTGTCAGTGTGTGTTGCGCGATGTGTGGCGGCTGCGCCTGACCGGAACTTTTAAACCACTTCGTCTTAAAACACCGGGGAACCTTTTCGATGTTGCCGATTCCACGCGCCGACCTCAAACAGAACACCGCCGACTTCGAGCGTATCCCTCTCGTCAAGCCGACGGGGTTTCGCGAGTACGATGCGCGCTGGCTGTTTCCCGATGAAATCAACCTGATGGGGTTGAACGCCGTCGGCCTGGGCATGGCGCAGTTGTTCGACGAGCGCGGCGTCAAAAAGCGCATCGTCACGGGCCACGACTACCGCTGGTATTCAGGCTCGGTCAAACAGGCGCTGATGACGGGGATGCTGGCCGGCGGTTTTGAAGTATTCGATATCGGCCTCGCTTTATCGCCGATGGCTTATTTCGCGCAGTTCGAACTCGATGTCGAAGGCGTCGCCATGGTCACGGCCTCGCACAACGACAACGGCTGGACCGGGATCAAGATGGGCCTCAACCGGCCTCTGACGTTCGGGCCTGATGAAATGAGCCGGCTCAAGGAGATTGTGCTGGCAGGCGGCGTCAAGGCGCAAGGCGGCGGGCGTTATCATTTCGTCGCTGACATGGGCGAGCGCTACATCAAGGCGCTCATCGACCGGCCCAAACTCACGCGCAAACTCAAAGTGGTTGCGGCGTGCGGCAACGGAACCGCCGGCGCTTTCGCGCCGCAGGTCCTCGAAGCCATCGGCTGTGAAGTCGTGCCACTCGATGCCGAACTCGACCATTCGTTCCCGCGCTACAATCCCAATCCCGAAGACATGAAGATGCTGCATGCCATCGCCGAGGCGGTGGTCAAACACGGTGCCGACGTTGGCCTGGGTTTTGATGGAGATGGCGATCGCTGCGGCGTGGTCGACAATGAAGGCCACGAAATATTTGCCGACACGGTCGGCGTCATGCTGGCGCGCGATATCTCGGCGCGCTTTCCCAACGCCACGTTCGTCGCCGACGTCAAGTCCACGGGCCTGTTCATGACCGACCCCGTGTTGCAGGCCAATGGCGCCAAGGCGCTCTATTGGAAGACGGGACACTCGTATATGAAGCGCTACACCTTCGAGCAGAAGGCGCTCGTCGGCTTTGAAAAGAGCGGGCACTTCTTCTTCCAGCCCCCGCTCGGCCGCGGCTACGACGATGGCGTGGTGGCGGCACTCGCCGTCTGCGACATGCTCGAGCGCGCGCCCGGCAAGACCATGGCTGATCTGAAGCGCGAGTTGCCCAAGACCTACCAGTCGCCGACCATGTCGCCCCACTGCGCCGACGAAGTGAAGTACGGCATCGTCGATCAGGTTGTGGCGCAGTACGAGGCGCTGGCGAAAAGCGGCAGCACCATTGCCGGGCAGACGATCCGCGATCTCGTAACCGTCAACGGCGTGCGGGTCACGCTGGCTGATGGAACCTGGGGTCTGGTGCGCGCTTCGTCGAACAAGCCTGAACTGGTCATCGTGGTCGAGAGCCCAGTGTCGGAAGCCAACAAGATCGCGATCTTCCGCGATATCGAAGCGCGTCTGGCCAAGTTCCCGGAAGTCGGCGCGTACAACCAAAAAATCTGAAGGTGACGGGTGCCGATGCTGCCGCCTCTCGTTGTCAAGATTGGCGGCAGCCTGACGGCCTCGGGGCGTGCGGCCGAGGTGTTGGCGCTTGTGGCCCGATCACCGCGGCGCGTCGTTATTGTGCCGGGCGGCGGGGCGTACGCCGATGCCGTGCGCGCTGAGCAGCACTCAGTGGGTTTCGATGATCGGCGGGCACATCACCTTGCTATCCTCGCGATGCACCAGATGGCGGCAGATTTCCAAGCGCTGCAGCCTACGCTGGTTGCAGTTCACAGCATCGGCGATTTGCGCAAGTCGTGGGCGGGCGGGTGCCAAGCGATCTGGTTGCCGTGGCCGATGGTCGAGCACGAGCCGTCTATCGCGCAAGACTGGTCGATGACATCCGATGGTCTCGCCGCATGGTTGGCTGCTCACATCGAGCAGCCCGCTGGACTCGCCGAAGTGGCGCTCGTCAAAGCCTGTGACGTGCCGCGCAATGCAACACTCGAAGATTTGGCAGCCACCGGCATTACCGATCGGCAATTTCCAGCGATCGTGAGCCGCGCGAGGCTGAAATGGCGTGTGCTAGATGCAGGCGACACGGCCGGATTAGCTGCTATTCTACAAATACAACTGCGCGGGCGTTGAAGCCGTCGGCAGCTCGACCCAAACGGCGGCGATCGGCCGCGTCGCGAGCGACATGCCCGCACCACGCTCATGTGCGAGGGTGCACGCAATAGTTTCAATTCAAATTTACGGTGAATAAGGTCATGGCACGCAACAAACCGACGCCCAAAGACGCTTTCGTCATGTTCAATGTGA
>JANNUW010000462.1:0-17325 GCA_031414095.1 Hyphomicrobium sp.
CACCGCCAATAATTGTCTCGACCGCTGGCACTTCGCCGACCCCCGCCCAAGCCCAAAGTGCTCCAATTGGCGCTTCCATTGTGTTGATCAATGCCGCCAGTGTCGCGGGGATCAGACCTGAACCGATTACATAGAGCATCATGCCAAGCGTCATCGGTCCCAATCCAAATCCCGCAGCCACCACATAGTCGCGGGCTGTCAAATCCCAGAGATGTTCGGCCAACGGGTATGAAATCACCACGCTGAGCACAACGGCGGCCCAGGCCATCGGAACCATTTTGACATCGGGATTTCGGCGGATAATGACCGTCATGAGGCCTTGGCTGATGGTGCCAAAAACAGCCAGCAGATCGCCCAGTTGAGGCCCTCCCGCAGTTGGTCCGAGCATAATAACGATACCGAGTAATGCAAAACTGCTGGCCACCATGGTTGCCACCGAGGGGCGTTCCCGCATCCAAAGCCAAGCGATAGCCGCAGTAACAAATGGCAGCGCGGTAATTATGGTGAAAGCATTGGCGACGCTCGTATGCTGAAAGGCCGCCGGGAACAGAACGATTGTGGCGGTCGAGCATATTGCCACCAGCATGCCCTCAAATCCGGCCCCCCATACGATGGTCAAGGTCGAGCGACCAAAGCGATAGAGCACATATGCACCAATGAATAGAGTTGCAAAGGCGCCGCGCCAAAAGACGATGGTCCACAGGTCGAAGGGCAGCAGGCGCGTAAACAATCCACCAGAAGCCCACACAATCGTTGCTACTGCTACGAGGGCAATTCCTTTAACCTCGTTGGCGCGATTTTCTCGCATGCCTAATACGGCCATCAGCTGTCACCTTGATTGACAACTGCACTTGATTGGGAACATTGCAGTCGACAACTTTGTTTTGCACCTTGGTCTTGTCTAGTCAACCACATAGCCCGCGTTTGATAGCCCACCTCATCGCGGGCTAGGAAGGTCAAGATCATCTCGCCACCCAACTACTCCCGATAGTTTGCGTATTGAGGTGCGGAGAAAACATGGCGGCTTCGGGTCAATATGAGAACTCAGGCAAACCTAGCGCCATGTCTGCAGTGCCCCTGACAGCGGACGAAGTGCCGGATGGCTTCTGTCAGATTTTTGCCACTAGCGGAGCCTGTAGGCCTCGCGGCTGCCCTGATCGAAGTCTTCTGCTGCCTGTTGGGCGGATTCAGTGGCAAACCATTCAAAACCCTTGTTGGCGACCACCCGTTGCCCGTTCCAGAACACATGCCAAATCGATAACGATCTTTTGTCGTCCGTCAATCGCAAGCTCAACACATTACCGCTCAGGCTAAGCCGCCATGACGCGGCAATTGAGGGCCTACCAGTTTTTTGTTTGATGCTTCGTGGGAAGTGCCCCGGGAACCATGTTGCTGGGATCCAGCCAGGCCCAGAGTCATGACTCTCATGCATGTGCCTGTGGAGGTCGTAGGCAGCCACCTCAAGGTCTGGCCAACAGAAATGCCACCAGGTGCCATGCACCACGACGAACCCCGTCCAGAACCACTGTCCGGGCAGCTGGTGACATATTCCTCTGAAACCTGAAGATTGGAGTTCATATTTCCCTTCAGCATCGCGCACCAGGGGATAAGGGTCAGCGAAGAGGGGGTTGGGCTTGCGCCAACGATGACCGGTCATTGGGACCTCAATACGGAGAAGTTATGTGAGAGGTTAGGCTCCTGCATAAAGTGGGCCCCTGTATGGGTAGTTATGTGGGAGGTTAAGCTGTGGAGTAGGTTGCGCGTGAAAGAAGGATAAATTAGCCCCGTGAGGAAGGCTTCTTGCACGGTGTGGCCGTATAAAAAGTATACCGCATTGTGTGAAGGAAGGGCTTCCCGCCACCTTCCTGCCGGTGAAGGAAGGTAAAAAAAGCAACGAGTGAAACAGGCAGCAAAAATTGTTGTTTTCTCTATACACAGGTATATATATATTATTAAAAAGAACCTTCCTGCCAACTTCACAGTGCGGGGTCCATCCGGAAATTTTTTTCGTTTTCTCTCTCCCTCTGTCAGACCCCCTGTGCATTAAGTGCAGGAAGGGGTATCCCACCGCCCGAGACGTCCGTTTTTGCACGTAATAGTTATGTGAAAGAGTGCCCACCTGCGTAAACGTACTCATTTTGACGTCCCCCGGAGCCTATAGAGCGTTGCTGTCCGGCCCGTGGTAGCTTTTGGCCCCTCCGCCAAGTCTCCGGTTTCGAGCATCGTGCCAATGGCTTCGTCAAACCTCCGCTTTGAAGCCCGCGTCGCCCTCAGAACGTCAGTTCTCTTCCGCCAGCCTCGATCCGCTGCGGCCTTGCCTTGATCGTCCATGATTGCCGCCTCGAGGAAAGCATAAATGCGCTTCACGGTTACCTCGTCGGGGGTCTCCGCACTATTCGCAGAGAACCTGTACAGTCGCTGCGCGCCCCAAACTACGAGGCGCATGGCGAGCGTGAAGGCTTCCTCGTCGATTACGGGGCTTCTCCAATCCCTGCACACTGCAAAAATCCCAGCTACTTTGAGTGATATTTCTGTTGCGCGTATGATGACGTTATTTGCCACCAACGGGTTACGTTGGCGGTCGGCCCAGTTCAATGTCTTTTCCCGAAGACGATCCTTATCAAGATATGTCTGCACAGCTTGGGTAATGGTGATATTCTTGCACGATGCTGCGGCGTGCTTCATGGCATTGCTCCACCGCGGGATCGCGGAGCTCACGGGCGTCTTGGTGAACCCACTTACCCTGCGGTCGGGCCTGCGATTGTCCGATGGGAAAAACTGGATTCGTCCGAGCAGCCCTGCGCCCGCCGCCTTGGAGGACATTGCCGTTTCAAGAGATGTTTCGGTTGTCCCCCACAAAACGGGAAAGTAAGGGTTCTGGATCTTCCTCGGGGCCGTGGGGGCGATACCTGCCGCCATATTATTCTGGGCCGCCGCAAACGCTGCAGGGAGTTTTTTGACTTTTGTCTTGCGGTCACGGGCGAACACACGCTCAGTCAAACTGCCAGCTGAATTGGTATGAACGTCAAGCAGCACTTCCTGCATCCCGGACTTATGCGAGTTATGACCGTCAGCGCTCATCGCCGCAATTTGACTGGAGCACTCATCCAGCACTTGAGCAGCTCCGGGATTGTCAAAAATCTGATCCTGTAAGGCCTCAGTACTGGCGACATTCTCAAAATACGGTGCGCCACATGCGGTCAGGATATCCTTTACAGGGTTAAACACACCGCTCTTGCCAGACCCCGTATTGCCGATGAGGCAGACATAGAGATTGAGGCGTAAATCACCGGAAGCCCCAATGCGATATCCACTGCCGATGAGTGTGCTTGCAGCCATGAGCGCCGCAGCAGTGGTGTAAACTTTCTGGGGGTACATCCCTTCGCGGTGGATGTGATCAAATATACTATCCCACACACCAAACCGTCCTGGCGGGGGTAGCATTGATTCATCAAATGATTTGGTAACCACAAAATCACTGAATGAATTGTCCGCCGGGTTCGCACCCGCACTAGACGCCGCTCCACCCGCACCACCAGCTACGCCCTCAGCCTCACCGCCGGCATCATAGGCTGCCCCACTTGGTTTCGACTGTCCGTCTTCAGCGGGCCAAACCCATCCGTTTTTCATCGCCATCTCCCGGAGGGTTGTCATGCCGGTCAAGGGGTCACTAACGGCGATGCGTGCATGAGCATAACCGACCATTTCATCAAACTTTGCATGTACCTTGTCTCGGTTGTATCCGGGCGACTGGGCGGAGGTCTTGTCAAATAGATTGAGCAAATCTTGGTGAAGCAAGGGAAACCTCGCAGCCAAATTTGCCATTGGGTTTGCAAACTTAAACCATTCGCCACGGTCGCCCAACTTTCCTTCCAACGATGGTGCCAGCGATGCGAGCTCGTTCATGTCTGGCCCGATACCAGCTGCCATGTCGTTAAAGCCGGCACCACCCCCATTCCGCAATGGACTATCCCTGAACGCTTCCGGCAATGACTCCAGGAACGATTCTGGACTCGCCACAGGCGGTTTCTTCCTTTCTGGTGCTACACCCCCACCCGCATGCGGAAACGCCGTCTCCAGCTCTCCAATCGTGTATCTGCGGTCAGACTCAAAGATAACCGTGACCAATGCCGGAAGTTGCCCCGCATCGCGCTTGTTTTTGTTGGGGTAGTTCGCATAGCCTGGGAGGCGAAAAACATGATCAATGCTTTGCACGCCATCGCCACTCCACTGCTCGGCCAGTGTTTTACCAAGAGCCTCGGCGCGCGCCTTGAATTCCTTGGCCTCAAGGGGGGGTTGAAAATATCCAGTGCGCCTGGAAGCCACCACCTGTAGACACAATAGCGCTCGGTGGATGTGAGATGGCCTTCAAAACATCCACTTTGAGCATTGTGGCGGAATGTGCGGCCTGAAAGAACCCTGCGTGTGCAGCCCAGCCCCAGTCAACATCGATGCCAACCGAGTTGATTAGCGTGATTTCAGCGCTGCTCGGCTTCTTATTCGCCTCCGCCACTACTGTATTGGGCGTGAAGTACACCGCTTCCTGATTCAGGTTGCGTTTATGTGCGGCCATCAGCATGTCGGACCCACGCAGGCCTTTCATTTTGCCACTCGCATCGAGAGTGCAGAGCTGCCGGTCAGTACCAAACATTGCCAGGAACGCTGCGGAAGCGGCAGGATCCGTGGGCAAAGTTACACAGGATGTAACTTTGGCTATGCCATCGGTGGCATTGATTTCTATGTCAAGTGTAGTTAGATTATTCATGGCAAATGACCTTCAAATCGCAGGTTATTTGTTGATCTCAACAAAGCGCGTGCTGGCCCCCTGGCACGCGTTATTTTTAACCGGCACCGGCGCGTGTCGCGGGCCGAGACAAGCCCAGCTGCCTTGCCCTGTCTCTTTTTCACTGTTTCTTGGCCTTTTCGCCTTGCCAGAAGGCCATTGCCCTGTCGTGGGCTACCCCACTACCTGACCCGAAGAAATAGACTGGCAGAAAGACGGTTTTAGTTTCACCCGTCGGATTGCCGTCAATCGTGATAAACTGCTCTTCGGTTAGCAAGGCAATCCATCTCTCACCTTCCCTCAAGGGTTCATTGCTCTCGTAAAGTACAATTTTCATGCCGCGTGCCCCTCTGCTGTGTCCTCTACATCGCGCAGCCTGGCCCGCTCTGCCAGCCAGGCATCAATCTCATGCTCGTACCAGGCAGAAACACCCGGCGAGAGTATGAGCGGTTTGGGGAAGTGGCCGAGACTCGCCCAACGCCAAAGAGTGGCTTCTCCGACGCCAAGCTTTACCGCAACGGCAGCAGCGCGCAGCATGCGCTTGAGGATATGGTTGGTGAGTTCCTGATCTTGCATGACGTTCTCCTGATAAGTTTAGGAGAAGTGGGATGGGCCCATTTGAGAGTCCGCACAAAGCCCAATGGTGTCACAAGTGCCGTTTATGGCTGTTGTGGCACCGATTGTTTCAGGACGTGCTTGCGCATGTCGCCGCGAATTGTTGATATTTTTGCTCCGTGAAGGATTGGAATTCTAATCTTGTTCAATTCCACAATAATTGCCTGTGCAGTTTTCGGTCCTTCCGGGTACCGCTTGTATTTTTCAGGTAGTGCTCGATAAATAATACCAACAAAAATACGCCTCATGGCCATCGCCTCCAAGCGGCTAACATTTTCCCACCCAATTCGATCATGGATGCTACAAAGTTGCTCTTCTTCAGTTGTGAGGCCGATAGGTATTGCCTGTGAATTTCTGGCTGCCACAGCTTGTTCTACAAGACTCCAAATGGCATCCTTCAGCGATTTGTGCCTAACCATTTGACCCCTTTGGCCCTAGATGCGCCTCAACGCGCCCTGTTACTGATGTCTCCCGCAGCAATACGACGTTGCCCCCTGCAAGCCCGTCGATAAAGTTGGCAACGTTTTGCAGCGCCTCAGCATGCTCGCGCCCATAACGTGATTTGTTGTAACCAGCCACCAGGGGGTCACCGATATTTCTGTGACCAAGTAATACCGATACAACATGTGGCGCCGCACCCATGTCACCCGCAATTGTTGCACAGGTCCTCCGCAAGGTGTGCCTGTCCCAATCCTTAACTTTGATATCCTTGGTTGCTGCCTTCTGCCAGCGATCCCAATTCTGCAAGGCTGCCCCTGTTGGACCAGGGAATAGCAACTCCTCAGGGGCCATCTGCTTACCCAGCAGCGCCAGCACCTGCTTTGATAGCGGCACCACGAGCGGCACCGCCGCTACGGCTTTCTTGCGCGCGCGCGAACGAGTATCTTTTCGTCGACCAGCTGCAATCGTCCACACCGCCGCCTTTACATCAATTTCGCCCCATGTGGCTTTGACAGCTTCCGTTAATCGGCAACCAGTTAACAACATGAACAAGCAACAGCGTCCGTGGTCACTTTCCCTGAAAAGCGGTAGCACTTGCTTTAGCTCGGTAGCGCCTAACACGCGTTGACCCCCGATGCCCTCACCAACTGACGGCTTCTCCAGGTCAGCAAAACCCCGCTGTGTGAGATCACGCTTGCCAGCCCAACGCATCACAGGCTTGATGTAGGCTACCGCCCTTGCCGCCGAACTTCCGGATAGAAGCGAGTCTGCAGCAAGTTGCAGTTGAGCAGGGGTAATTTCCAGCGCAGGCTTGGCCAGTTGCATTGAAAAAACACTCTTTATGCGGCGAAGTTGCTCAACTTTACTGGCGAGTGCTGCCCCCTGCCCCATTGAGAAATAATTGTCCAGAACCGCCTCTAGGGTTCCTACGCCGCCCTGCGCAAGCTTGGCGCGTGCCCGTGTTGTCCTCTTGGCTGCTCCAGGGTCGACACCCGATCGCACTTGGCTCCGTACCACCTCTGCAGCTCGGCGAGCCTGTGCCAATGTCAGCCCCGCTCCAACCTCGAATCGCTTTCGAATGCCGTCGGGGCCACGGATATTAAGACTCCACGTCAGATCACCCGCGGCATTCACCCGGACGCGCAAACCTGGCACCTGGCCATCCGCCAGTTCGGCTTGGGTGCGGCCAGCGATGGGCTTAAGTGCCGCCACTTGCACGGCAGATAATGGGGCAATTTGTTTTGGCATTAGGTTCCACCTAGGTTCCAAATATAGTGAGATCATATGAGTCTCGGTGAGACTGATTGCAAGAACTAAATGGGGAACAATGCTTGGTTTACACGGCTTATAATACTCTCACAGCCAATCACCGCATCTCATTGGGAATCATCGAACGCTTACTTTTAATCAGTAGGTCGCGCGTTCGATCCGCGCCGGGCTCACCAAATAAAAAAGTAAAATCAAACACTTAGAAACAATCTCTGAAAAGGGAGGTCGGAAGGCCTGCGCTGAGGGGACGCTAAGGGGACATACCCCGCCCCTGCCCTACACTTCACCATGCCCAGCCCCCATCAAAAATATATTTTCGTTCTTTGGACACTCTGTCCAAACATGCCTTGACTAGGAATGCGTTCTCTGCTCTTGTGGCACATCAACTTGTTGCGACACTTGCCTCAAGCGAAGAGTTTGGAAGGGCATTTGAAGAAGACAAGTTGGACGGCTATTCGGTCTCCGTGAATGCGGGGTCGAGTTGGGCACCTAGCAAGGACTTACTGCGCAAGCAGCCCGCGCTAATCCGGCTCACCCCTCACCACTTACAACCGGATGGTGGTTGCGATGGATACTTGGCTTGAACTATCAGCCGCAAGCTGACTTGGGCCATCCCGGGAGCAACGCTGCAAGACGTGACCGCCGCTGGGATACCGCTTTCGAGCGCCCTGACTACAAGCTGGCCCACGATCTGCCAAACCCCATTTTTGTGAAAGGCATTGCTATGGCCAAAAGCCACCAAGGCCGCAAAGTGTCAGTCCGCAAGGGCGGCACTAAGTCGGCAAACCTAAACGCCAAGCCTCGCGTGCAACGCCTCGCGCTTGACGGCAACTTCAAAATGCGGCTGCCACAACGGTTGCTGGATTGCCTGAAATTTGTGGCTGAAGGCGCAAGCCTCACCCCTTCAGCTTACGTCCGCACCGTGCTGGCGGAATTTCTCGCCCATCATGTGGTGACCGAGAAAAGGAAATTACGATGAGCGCTAACTCACTCACCATATTGGGGCAAGCGTTTTATGAGGCCAAAACCCAAGCCCAAGAGGCCCGCGATCTGGCAGCCGTGTCCGCCATGTTGGTTGCCTTCGGTGCCGACGATGAAGCCGGGCCTGTGTCTGAGCCTGAAGCGCTTGGCGAAGGCGCTGGCGGGGGTGACGGCAAGGAGCCGGTAGAGACAGCTCAGCCGGTCCAAGAAGCGCCAACGGCTGCCGTAGAGGCCGCCGCATTGGTTCCTGATGTCTCGCCACGTCAAGCGAAGAAAGCCCGTCCCAAGACCGCTGCAAGGGAGAATGCGGCGCTTATGCCGTACCTGCCAGCAAAACCAGTTCTGTCGCCGGGTTCTGACGAATTGCACCCGCATCTGATTGCCGGTGCCTTGGACGGAATGGCTGTGAACCTAATGACACGGTTATGCGGCGATCCGGTGTCGCTGATCGACAACCGGGCAACCTTCGGATCGAGAGAAAGAATTTCAATCCGCACTGATGCGGACGGCAAAGGAAAATGGCGGGATAGCGTGGCCAATATCTCTGGCGATCACTTCCATGAACTTCTCGCTCACTTGCTCGGTGTCGATCATGACCGGGCGCTTAGTATTGCCCTTGCCATAAGCAACGGTGTTGACCTCGACAAGGCAAAGGCCGCCATCTTGCGCAAGATAGGGGCTTCACAAGACACCGGCTTCAAGTCGATCTGGGAAGCTGCCGTGCCTCTTCGCCAATCCTTGGCGATGAAACCCTTGAGAGTGGCCCAAGGCTTGGACGTGCGCTACAGCGCCAATGACATGGATAATTTGCGCGGTGACAGCGAAGGCCGCTTGCTGGCGTTGCACCGCGACCCACAAAGCGACGCCGCAGTTGGTCTCACCATTTACAGCGTGCGCGGTGAGGCCATGGAAGCTCATGGCGACGTGTTGGCTCCGGTGCCGCTCACCAAGAACTGGCAAGACCGGTCCCGCATCGTAATCGCGCCCAACATGAAGACCGCGCTGTTTATCGCGACTTTCGATAGCCCTGTGGTTTTTGTTCCTCGCATGTTTGACCGCACGACGTGGCCGAAGTTCCCAACCGGCAAACAATACGTAATCCCGCTCAATACCACCATCACTGGCGAGATCGGGATGCTGAAGGCGCGCCATGGTCTTCACGGTCGCAATGATCTCAGCATCCTTCTTCCTTCAACATCACAGGAATTTCCAACATGAATGACAGCGAATTGAACCCTACCACCTCGCGCGACCCCGGCGGTGTGACCTTCATCAACGATGACGGCTCACCTTCCGAGAATGTGGGTTCCTCGAAAGGTTACGACCAACTCATGGCTGAGAAGGCCGCGAGGGAAGGCAAACCGGTTGACGAGGTGAAGGCTGATATGGCCAAACCCGAGGAGCCGGAGATCGCCAAGGAGGTGAGCGTTGATCCCGCAGCCGCGTTAAAGGCAGAAGAGTTCGACATTGGGCCAAACTCAAGGGCTGCCTTGAACCTTCCGGGTGAGTTTCTTGAGCAAGGATGGGATGAAGAGCAGGAGGCCCAAGCCCGCACATGGCTGGAAGGTGCTAGCGCAAACGCAGGCACTGCCGCAGCCGTCATGCTGGCCGTGAATGAGGTCGCCCGCGCCGACGAAGAACAATGCGCAGCCTTCGCGGACAAGTCACATTCTTGGCTCGCGTCCACATATGGCGAACGCAAAGACGAAGCCATTAAGGCGGCCAAGCGTGTTGTCGAGGAAGTTGGCGGCGAAGGGCTTCGCCAATACCTCAACGAAACTGGGCTTGGTTCGTATCCTCAAATTGTTAAAGAGTTTGTGCTGCTCGCTAAAAAAAGGGGCTACATAAAATGAATTTCAATTCGGAAAAACTCTTGGAACGCGCTGAGTTTCTCGAAGACATGATTGCAGACAGTTATGACGCCACCACCATCCCACGGCGCATAAACACATCGGAGATGCGTCGCGACTTAGTGAAGTTGCATCCCATCTTTGGCGTGTACATGGATTTTGGATTTCGCCCCCGCTTGGGCTTCGACGGGACGGTAATGCTCCCCGATGGCACCATACTGTTCAGCGACAGCCTTTACTCGCCTCGCGACAACGAAAACCCCAAGGTCATCTGGACACCATGACAAAGCCAATCCATCCAAACTCACGCGCCAATCTCAAGCCTCGCGGCCCCGGCCCACGTCGCCAGAGATCAGGCGGCGTGCGGCTGAAGGCTTCCAAGAAAAACGCAAGCGATAAAAGGATCATGCTGGATGGTGGCGCGGTCCGCGATGACAAGGCCGTGGCTGAATTTTTCGATGCAAAGGCGGAGATGCGCAAGCACACCCCGGCAGCTATCGCGAAGCTGGTGGCGTTGTTGAACTCAAAGGACGAGCGAGTTTCGTTCTCGGCTGCCAGGGAGCTTTTGGACCGCAACTTGGGCAAGCCGGGCATCACCGAAGATCAGCGCGGGCTTGGCACTATCACCATTAAATGGTCTGGCGAAGGACCCCCACGCTACGGCGACAGTATTGACGCGGTGAAGGATATCACGCCGAAGGCTGACTGGGGTTCGACGATGGCGAAGGCCATTGAAAGGGCGGCCCATGCGCCGGTCACTGATGAAGATGATGACCCAATTGAAACAGAAATGGAGAACTGATTATGGCTGCCCTTACAAACGCCCGCCTTGAACGCTACTGTCAAAACCGGGCCGTCAGCGGCTCTCCAGGCGGTAAGTCCAAAACCTTCGCCATCTATGCGGCAATCGCCCCGGAGACCGGGACTACCGAGTACAATCTGATGCTGTCGCTGATTGGCAACCAAGCCACTATACTGAATGCCCGGCTGGCTGAGTTGGGCGGAGAGACGGCGCCTTAAAACTTACCACCAATTTAGCCCCTTCATAAGTGCCTCAAAACCGTCTGCGACTTCTTCAAATCTTTCAAACGAACCGTTAAAAAACCCGGCTTTTAAGGGGGCCCACTGTGCCTTATGTAAACGAGCTTCGGCCCGGATTGCAGTGAACTGATTTATGCCGCTACCACGTGCATATTTCCAAGCAAATCTGCCGGGCGGACCCCAAAATCGCGTGCCGTTCTCTTTGGCAGACAAATCTGCGTATGACAGGGCAAAGAATATTTCAAACTGATCATACAATTGATCGTAACTACTGCCCAAAAACAGCAAGTCATCAAGTACCGGTTGAAGTACCGTAAAAATATACTCACTCCGGGGAGCATATCGTTTTTCAAAACCCGGGATCATTTTAAAAATATTCTGTGCCTCCAAAATGCCGTTCACGACAGAAATAATTATAGGATCAGATTTATTTCGAAACTCAGTCGAAGGTACAGTCGCCGTGAAGAGCGCATAGAGATTTTGATAATTCTTGGCTTCTAGTGCCGAAATTCCAGCGCAGTAAGTCAACAAAAGCGCGGGATACCACCGCAGCCCGAGCCAAACCACCAAGCCGCCCGTGGGTTTAACATTGTCAGTTAAGTGTGAAAACATTTTATGGAATATTTGGTGCTGATTTCTACCGCCCCACTTTCCTATGAGTGCCAAAATGGGCTGCAAATCACCAACGAGTGTTTCGTAGCGTTTAAGTCTTTCGACGATGGAATTGATATCGATCGGTACATTCGCAACACCCACCTCACCTATTTGAGGAAGCGCAATTCTCAGTTTGGAAGCAACGAGGTCGTCTAGTTTGATTTTAAATTTATCGTCCGAAAGATACTCTTTGGTTAACTCGATTGCAGTGGGGCTTGCAGGTGGCTCTGCTTGTTCCGCAAACGCGGCAGGTACTCCGATTAGAATATCTTCGCCTTTTTCCTCCGAGATTTGGACATTTGGCTTTGGAAAATTGAATATAAAATCTCCATCTCCGTCAAGAAAACCATAGTGCGGTGTCTGGTTAGAATACTGGTCCTTCGCTACTCGGTCATAAACATAGGCCATGATCAAGTTGGCTGTAAGAATACCGTCGGCGGAGGCGGCTTTTCCGTCCATGGCCTCTAACAAATGTCCTGTGAACATTGAATGCCCTGGACGAGGCCCTCCACCATCAGCCACCACTTCGTCTGCCTTCCCGGCAGTCAACACTTGACGAGTATAGCGACGGAGCATGTCCGTCATAAGCCGTTTACTACCGGGCGACAGATAACGGTGAGCGGCCAAGCCCCCGTAGCATGCGTCCATAATGAAAAGTATATGTTTTGCAGGGATGAGGTCACAGTTGCGCGTGAGTTCGTCCCACCGGACCAGCGAAGCCAAATTGTCGATGTCACCGTTTACTGGAACTAAGTATCCGGTCTCGCCGCGATTGCCACTTTTGGTGGTTCCATGGCCCGCAAAAAAAACTACTATTCGGTCATTGTCATCTATCTTTGGATTAGTGGCGTATGACAGAAACGACTGCATAATATTGTCTCTGGTAGCATCGTCATTGATCAGCCATTTGACATTTTCCTGCGGGAAAGAAAATTTGTCCGTAAGAATTTCACCGACAGCCCGCGCATCATTCACCGCATGATTGAGTGGTGAGAAGGGGTAAGCATCAATGCCAATAATCAGCGCCCAGCTATCTTTGTACTCAGGTTTATAAATTTTAGAATTTGTCATTCATGCCCTCTCAACTAGCCATTCGCCCGTCGTACTTCGCACCTCGTGCTACAATCTTCAACGCGCCATCAGGCAATGGCCGTTGCAGCTTCAAGTAGTCATAACAAGCCTGTTCATTGTCCGCCGTTTGGGTATTATAACACCTCCACCTGAGGGAGGTAGAGATGTTCTTTGCCCATGTGGCCCGAATAGTTTCAATCCTAGTGCTCGCGCTTGGGATCATGTTGGTTTTGATTGGGTTCTCTATCGCTTTTGACTGGATGGGGGTTCAACATGATGTGGCAATGTCGCGCTACCTTCCTGCTTTCAAAACTACCGGTGAAGCTATCAACAAAGGATGTCTTTACATCTTGATTGCCGTCGCACTGGGCACCCTTTCGGAGATTGTCTTCTGCTTGCACAGAGGGCGGGATTGAATTTGCATGCGGCTCCTTACTTCCGCCGCAACTCCTGCCAGCGCAACTCGCGCACCTGCCTCTCTGGATAGGGTTACACAAACATAAGATGCTGCGGCAATGGCGGCGGCTCGGCATCGTCCCACCACTTGCCCAGGTTCTTTCGCGCATCGCGGAAAGCAAAATAAATCTCGTCGATGAAATCCTGATACCGGTTGCCGCGCTGTCCCAGGACATAAAACACATTCGGCCAAACATCATCGGTCATGGTCAGCGGCGTTTTGCGGCTAATCCAATTGAAAATCAAATCAGGGCTGATTTCCATTTCACGGGCGAGCGGGACAAGCCAGTCCCGGCCATACAGAAGGTCACCGGTGCGGGTCAGAAATTCAATGGCTTGATCATTCTCGGTCATTTTGGCGTCACTCCCTTTGATCTTTTCACCCCGGCATGCTGGTTAAACAAAACCCTGACGCGCCGCGACCAGCAGTGCGGGCATTTCAGGCGGGACCAGAGGTCTTGAAGAAGGAAACCTTCGCCTCGGGTCCAAACCAGCGTTTCCAAATCCAGTTCAGCGCTCTCAAGACATTCTGGCGAACTTTTCATACCCCGCATTTTCCCGTGGGCACATCGAGCTTCAACGCGCCAACCGGCTTCATAAGCCTGTCCGAGCGTCGTTATGGGCTTCTTTTCCTCCATAGAACAAAACTAGAACAAATTTGATCTGAGTGTCAAGAGCTGCGTAATCTCTGATTAATTGCCAGTGGATAAAGTCCGGGCATGAAATTTAGAAACAAAGTGGTGATGAGCATTTTGGCGTCCAGCATGATGGTTGGCGCGCAATATTTTGCCGACAAGGAAGTGGGCGCTTGCAACATCAAGGGCAATATCAGCGCCACTGGCGAGCGCATTTATCACTTGCCTTCGCAGGACTATTACGTTGAGACTGCCATTAGTTTCGCCAAGGGAGAGCGGTGGTTTTGCAGCGAGAATGAAGCCAGGCAGGCTGGCTGGCGAAGATCAAAGGTGTGATAGGGCATGACGGCAGGCGGCGTAGATTTTTTGGTTTCATGGGTTGGAAAAAACGTGCCACCATTGCCGGTCACGGGTGACGTGCTGATCCGTGCCTTGGCCCAGAAGCTTAAAGATGACGCAAGCGCTGCCGGGTTCGTCATTGCCGACCTTGAAATAGACGGCCCTCAAGTTGAAAACTTCATTCGGGAGATCATGGGGGATGAGGCCGAACCCGGCAAGGTGGGGGATTGAAATGAAACGTGGCTAGTGTTTCGCCAACACCTTCCACGATGACCAGATCAGGAGCAACGCCAGCCCGATCTTGAGGGCAAATGCTGGAGCAAATCCGACTAGCAGGCCGCCAATGACGGCACCGACTGCTGATCCTAAGCCCATGGGCAGAATGAGGACCATGAAGCGATCCCTGTCCTTGAAAAATCCTGAGGCAGCATGGCGCACAAGGCCGGTCAGGACTGTGGGCAAGCTGATCATCATGCTCAATGAACCTGCAACCTTTATGGCCACGCCATAGCCGAACAGCAGAGTGGGAATAATGACCTCGCCCCCGGCCACGCCAAGCACGCTGCTGATCGACCCGATGATGAAGCCAAAGAAAAGTCCAGCGGCAATCCGCAAAGCTTCGTTTGCAGGAAGCAAACCATTCACAGTGTCGCCAATGTATACTTCCGCCAGAAGCCCAATGCCAAGAACCAGCAACAGCCCGGAGATGATGCGGGAGAGGGTTAAAGGGGAAAGGCGCTTGAGCCATGCCGCGCCCATGTAGGCCGCTGTAACCGCTCCTGTGGCGATTGCAAGCACGAATGGCAGGTAGTGGGCGACGTCGGCCTGTCCGAGGGCGACGAGCCGCGCCGGTATGGCAGCGGCCACTGTAAAGAGGCTTACGGCCAAATTGACCTTAACCGCATCATGGGGCGGCAGGCGAAGCGTGCCCATCAGATATGGCAGCCGCAATTCAGCGCCGCCAAGGCCAATTAAGCCGCCAGCGATGCCCACAATGAGGCCAACAAACGCGTTGAGAATTTTTTCGCCGTACATATTGTCGACGTAGCAGTGGGCCTATTACCGCTCAAGCGCTATGAACGTATTCCTAGGTTCCAAAAAATAGGAAAATTGTATGTGAGGAGCAACACACACCAAGTCCCCGGCCTCTACAGGCGGCCCCCACCCCCGTCCAAGCCGCTTTATCGCCCCGCACAATAGGTATATCCCCACCACTCCGCCCGCCGCCCGGCGCTGGCTGGCCAAGGCCAAGGCGCTGCCGTCATCACACAATGCAGTCTGCACCTACCAACTGGCGGAGGTACGATGCTACCTCACCTACCGGCCAAGGCTGGGATGGTGCTGCGCACGCGGCTAGCTGGCATAGCGTCGCCACGCTTCACCCTTGGCCAGTGCCGGTAGCGTCAGCCCGCTAGGCTACTGACTGCGCAGTGAGCATTGATTTGATGACAGATGGCGAGAAGGGAGTTCCTTTCACGCTCACATGACCGGCGGCGGCCAGTGCAGATGATATGCCCCGGAGTGATGGCTTGCTCTTGCGCACCCCCGCCAATGACCGAGCAAGGGCTACAGCGGCTTTATTCCTCTCAGCAATGCGATTGCGTCCCGCGCATTTCCCCCGGCCCTGGGCGTCCTTGCGGCCCTTGGCGTCCCTATCATTGGCGGCGCGCTTGCGGTCTCTCGCACCCTTGAGTTTGGCAACTAGTGTGGCCCTCTCAAACTGCGCGAAGCTGCCAAGCATTTGCCGGAACAGGACGCGGGTTGGATCATCATTGTCTGTCATGCAATCGCCGGTCGAGGTCATGACTGTCACGCCAAGGGTTGACAGCATGGCCAGCCCGGTCTCTTGGACCATGAGGTGCCGTGCAAGCCGATCACTTGCTTCCACAATGACCGTGCGCACTCCATTGCCCCGGATATGGTCCAGAAGCCCGGCAAAGCCCGGACGCGCCTCTAAGGCGTCGGCACCGCTCACGTCGCTGTCATAGTAGCTGGCAACCAGCTCATAGCCATTCGCGGCGGCAAACCGGCCAATAGCCCCGCTCTGTCGGAAAGCCGTGTCTTTGTCCGCCCCCGCGTTAGTGGAGCTTGACGTTCTGAGATAAGCAATCGCTAGTATTTTCAATGACTTGACCATTATACTGTCCTGATTTCTTGAGAAACTAGTACAGTTTGAGCCAGTTTAGGGTGCGGTACAAGGGGCAGATTTGGAGGATGGGAAGAGTTTGGGGCGGGCCTCAGCGGAAAAGAACGACAGAGCAAGAGGGTGGCACTAAGGCCCGCGAGGTTGGTATCGAGCTGTCGTGGTTAATGAATAGTTAACGGGCGGCCCGTCCAAGCTTTTCGCCATGCAGCTACCCAGTTTTAACATCTGAATTTTTTCGATCTTTATAAGTGAAAAACGCGTCATTTTTCCCAAACCACGTCCCTGCCCTTGGGACGCGAATTTCCAGTTCGTCCAAGTTTTAGCCCGATGTCCAAGGCGCTTTAAAAGTGTTTGGGACATCAAAAAGTTAGTTTGGGACACGATTTGGGACGCTTTCGCCAATCTGGGCGTCCCGCCAAAAGGACCGTTGAACAAAGGCTAATTTTGACACTGGGACACATGGGACACTTCATTTATTAAAAGACTAGACTACAGAACTATTGGGTCATTCACGACGGTTTGCGAGATATATAAAATCACGTGTCCCAATGTCCCAGCGTCCCAAAGCTCTCGCTCTCCATGGCGAAACGCCCTCAACCAAACGACTCGTCCTCGCTTCCCGGCGCATACCAGCGGCGAGCCTGAACACCCCCAATACGCCCCTTCCTGTTGACCCAACCCATTCTCTTGAGAATGCCACCAACAGTCTTCATGTGAGGCCCCTGCTGGGCGGGAAGTACGCCTTGGTGAGCTAAAAAATCGCCAATATTGATAACACTCTTCCCATGGGCGTAGTTTTGGAGTTTTTCGCTCCAAGGATCGTCTGCCATACGATCTGCTTGCTCTTGCCGGGCAAAGTCCTCCGTGGTCGCATCCAGGTGCCAAGGTTCGCCAAGCCTGACCGCATCATAGGCCTCTGCCCATAACTGGTCGCGATCATTGATTAGCTTGGCCTTGTCCAACTGCACAATCTTTACCGGTAAGAAGCGCCGGTTCCCGGTAGCATCTCGCAAATAATCATCCGCGTTCGTAGTGCCAACAAAT
>JANNUW010000463.1:0-1604 GCA_031414095.1 Hyphomicrobium sp.
TTACTTCGCGTTCGACCTGCCTCATTCGGATGCCAACTTCGTGGTGGCCTATCCGGCCGAGACCACCGAGGCGTTCTGCGATGGTCACGTCAAGGCGTTCGCGTTCTTCGGTGGCGTGCCGCAATCGATCCTGTACGACAATCTATGGACGCCTCCCAATGCAAGTGAATTCTGACGGTCTCGGCAACATCGGATGCGGGAATCTATCCGGCCTGTTTGTGGAGCAATCTCGCTCCTGGCCTTGATGGGAATCCGCTGCGTTCGGCCTCATAACACGAGCGGTCTCAATGACCTTGTCGTAGATCAGGCTCTGAAGCGGCGGTCCGCGCCGTTACACCATCAGACTTCGCCTCGCTCTCTTCACCGCGGTTGCAGTGATCTCGATAGTTGATCGCCGATTATGCGGCGACGTAACTTGTTTCTTTTGTCAGCAAGGCCCACGCTATCCGTGCCGTTTTGTTTGCGAGCGCAACCACAGCCTTGTTGAAACCACGACGCTCGATGATCCCCTTTAGCCAAATTGATTGGCGATCGTTTCGATCTTTGATCCGACTAATGACAGCACGAGCTCCGTGGATCATTTGTCTGCGAAGATAGTGATTGGCTCGGCGACCGATGCCGCCAAGCCGTGGCTTGCCACCGGTTGTGTACTGACGTGGCACAAGCCCGATCCACGCAGCCAGTTCTCGGCCCGACGCAAAGTTACGGCCATCGCCGATAGCGGCGACAATTGCTGTTGCGATAATAGGACCAACACCTGGCAGTCGCTGCAGCCTGCGACAGGCCTCATCTTTTCGACAGATGAAGTCGATTCTAGAATCAAGTTTTGCAAGCCTCGTATCGAGTTCACGCAATTGCTCAAGAAGATCTTCAAACAACTCTTGAGCCAGATCGGAAAGCTCAGCTTCTGAAATCGCTTTTGGAGCTTGGGCTGCAAAGCGCCAAGATCCGACTGGCAGAATGATCCCATACTCGGCCAGCAATCCGCGCGCATGGTTTATCAGTGAGGTGCGCTGGCAAACCAACCGATCTCTCACCCTGTGCAACGTCTGGAGATCCTGCTGCTCGACCGATTTTACTGGCACGAACCGCATTGTCGGTCGCGTAGCTGCGTCGAAAATAGCCTGAGCATCGATTGCATCGTTCTTTGAACCACGTACAAACGCCTTGACGAAGCGAGGGTTGATCAGACGAACTGCCTTGCCCATAGCTGCGAACAGCCGCCCCCAGTGGTGAGAGCTGGAGCACGCTTCCATCGCGATGATCGCGGGATTGAGCTCGGCGACTATTGCAACAAGTTTCGCCCGACGAACTCTCTTCGTCACGACAACCCCATTGGGTCCTACTCCGTGCACATGAAAAACCTGTTTGGCTAGATCGATCGCGAGCAATTGCATGGGTACTGCCTCCTTCTAAGTGATGAGCCTTAAGAGTGGCTCGGAAGCGGGAGGCGTCCATCCCATAACACCAGGATTGCGGTCGCCAGGATCCTCGGCGACGGCCGCCGGCAGCGCACCCGCGTGTTCAGCGAGCTGCAATCGCACTACCTGTTCCGGGATCGCTTCGGCCGGCCAGCCAAGGGCAACGACAAGGGCAAGGTCGAG
>JANNUW010000464.1:0-1640 GCA_031414095.1 Hyphomicrobium sp.
CCCACCTCAAAACTAGTTCTCCCTCGAGAGTCGTGGAAGACCACCACGTTGATAGGCCGGGTGTGGAAGTGCGGCAACGCATGTAGCTTACCGGTACTAATAGCTCGATAGACTTTATCGCTCTCATTAAGCAATGCTCACACAAGGGGTTTCGTTCCAACGGAGCTGTGAGCCACGGATAGACCAGAATTTTCATGTTTCCGCCGGCCTGGTGGCTATGGCGGGGTGGCTGCACCCGATCCCATTCCGAACTCGGCCGTGAAACGCCCCTGCGCCAATGGTACTTCGTCTTAAGACGCGGGAGAGTAGGTCGTCGCCAGGCCTGCAGAAACATGAAATTTTTTTCATCAGCAAATTCTCTCTTTTCATCAATCGCAAAAAACCCGCGTGCTCTCAAGCCCGCGGGTTTTGTGTTTTTCATCGCCGTTCCGCGGTGGACTTGATTATGGTGTGGATGAGAACCTGGCCGGGGCTTGGACCGCAACAGCGGATAGCGCTACACTCGCGAAATGACCGCTGCCATTAAGATCGCCCGGCTCAAGATCACGCTCGACCACGTCGCACCGAAAGTGCTGCGCCGCATCGACGTGCCGCTCACCATTCTGTTGTCAGACCTTCATCTCGCGATCCAAGTGACGATGCCGTGGTGGAATTATCATCTCTATGAGTTCCGCGTGCGTGAGATGCGATAGGGTTTGCCCGTTCCGGACTTCGACTGGCCCGGCTCGACGCCGGTGCTGCCAGCCAAGAAGACAACTTTAGCAGGTTTGATTGAAGCGACTGCCGCCAAGAGCTTCAAATACACGTACGATTTCGGTGACGACTGGGAGCACGCGGTGAAAATCGAACGCCTGTTCGAGGCCGAGGCCGGCGCTCAATATCCGCGCTTCGTTGAAGCCACCGGCCGCTGCCCGCCCGAAGACGTTGGCGGCCCTTGGGGCTATGAAGAATATTGGCGAGCGCCAGCCTGCGTCTCACGAACGAAATATCAACCGACCAAGTTTGGGTCTTCACGCTCTTATCTGATCAGTTGGTTTGCTCAGAGCGGCCAACTTTTCAGGCGCACCCTCAAAGGCGTAGGGGTTGAGGAATTGCCTGCCCCACATCACGCCTTTGTCGACCTCACTCAACGTGGCTTCTTCGGCAAGTTCAGCCCAGCTTGCCCGAATGGTCGCAATCTGCTCCTCGATGAGCTCGATCGCTGACTTTTCGCTCAAGAGAAAATGCGGGGCTGCTTCTAAACTCGTAGCCAGCGTACTCATCTTTTTCTCGCCTGTTATGAACAGCGCCTGATTGGCTTCACGGCCGTTTCTGTTCTGAGGGCAGATGTCGTAAGCGGGCGTTAGCGAGAGCGTTTCGCCATTCCAAAATGCTGCATGATTGCGCGCATGATCGTCGGTATTACCGACAAGAATGTTGAAGATCAGACGTTGAAACAGTTCTTTAAGTGTCAAAGAGGCCTCATTAAACCCCCTTCGTACTAACTGAGTTAAGTTTTCGTAACTTGCGTAACGAGCCATCATCTCATCAAGTTCAAGTAAAGTGAGAGCCGATATAACAGCTTTCCGTTGCCAACCCTTTTTCGAGTGTATGCGATCAAAGCGTTCGATTAATAATACATCTTTATTTGAAGATTTTTT
>JANNUW010000465.1:0-1751 GCA_031414095.1 Hyphomicrobium sp.
GTCAGTCAACGCCAGCCAATTTCAATATCTCACCGCGCGGGCTGCGCGACGCTGCGCCAGCCGTTGCCCATAATGCCCGTCTCGTCGGCGGGTCCAAGGACGTCGCCCTCGATCAGGCGCTCGACGATGGCATCGACGGCAGCGGCGCTATCTTGTCCGGCCGGAACGATTTTATCGCCGGCGCTTTTCGCCTTGCTGGCGACCTGGCCCTCGATGATCCACGCGCCTTTTTTGTCACGGCATGCGACGCCTGTTGCGCCTTCGACAGAGGCCGGCACGGTGATGTCGTATTGCCGGCAAAATCCGTTGGTGGCGCTGGCAAACGTGAATGCGGGCGTGATCGTTGCTGCGACGCCGTCGAGATCCTTTGTGGTCGAGGCGCCGCTCGCCGTCGCATCGAGAACCGACGCCAAGGCAAGGCCAGCCGTTTCCAGCCCGCTGGCCGAGACTGCAACGCCGAGCATTTCGCCGGCCGATGCTTGCGACTGGCCAGCCTGCCTGCCGCTGAGACCATAAGTTCCGATCGCGATGGCGACCACCGCGATACTGGCTGCCGCAAGTGCCCAGCTCGGCAACCCGGTAGAGGTGCCGCGCAAGGTCTTGCGAGTGACAGCGCGGTCAAAGACCAGAATGTCGGCGGAGCGTCTGCTCGCAGTTGCGTCGGCTGCGTCGCTGGTTTGCAGGGCGGGGCTGCTCATCACGGCATCGATCAGCCGTTGCGGCACCGGCGCGCCCATCGGCTCGCTGAACATGCCGCCAAGCGTTTTGCCGGTTGCCGTAAAGATCGCGAGCCGCTGCGCCGCGCCGGCATCTTGCGCCAGATAGCTTTCAACGGCCGCCAAGGCGGTCCCGTCAACCTCGCCATCGGCGTAGGCCATCAGCATTTCATCGGAGATCTTACTCAATGCACCATCCCCTTGGCTGCTGTCGCCGATAGCGGCGTACTCGCGGTCTCGGCCAGCATCGCCGCATGGAGCGTCTGGCGCGCACGCGCTAACCGGCTCATGACGGTACCAATCGGAATTCCAAGCGCTTCGGCCGCTTCCTTGTAGGACTGCCCGTCGACGCAAACGTGTGCGATCACGAGCTGCTGATCGGTTGGCAGCGCCGAGATATTTTTGGCCACCAACTGCAATGTCATGTGATTTTCCGTCACGTCGCGTCCGTCCGAGCCGACGATGTCGGCGGCAGTATCGACGTCGACAACTTCACCGCGCGTTTTGCTGGCGCGCAGTTTGTCGAACCATATATTTTGAGCGATGCGATACATCCAACTGTCCAAACGTGTTCCCGCCTGCCATTGGCTGGCGCTGGCCAAGGCGCGCGTACACGCCTCCTGAACCAGATCGTCGGCCTCGTCTAAATTGCCCGTCAAAGCATAGCTAAACCGCCGCAGCCGCGGCAGTAACTCCACCATCCGGTTCCGGATGTCTTCCCCCACAGGCACTCCCCTTTAGCCTTCTCACCAATAACGGGTGAGGCTTTGAAAAATTCCCGGCTCCTCCATTTTAGCAGAAATCCTGAGATTTTACGGGCTTTTAAGGGGCACGGCGGAGTGATCTGGCCACAGCTTTGGTTTTTCGCAACCCATCACCATATCGAGGTTTCAGACAGCTTGATGTCGAACAAATTTATGAGGTGATCCATGCGAAGCCAAACAAAGTCTCTGCCGACAGTGTTCCCCGCATCCCTCATCGCGGCGTGGCTCGTGGTTGCGCTCGCTCTGGCGATTGGTTGCGCGACGGCTGCGA
>JANNUW010000466.1:0-5672 GCA_031414095.1 Hyphomicrobium sp.
AAACGATCGACTGCAAACCAAAGCCGATACCGACCGACAGGGCGCCGGCCACGATAGCGAAGTTCGTGATGTCGAGGCCGCCGTAGGACACGGCGATCAAGGCCGCCAGCGTGAAGCCCGCGTAACCGACGGCCGTGTGGATGGAGTTTGCGATGCCGCGATCGAGCTTGGCTGTTTCGAGGACGCCCGATTTCAGCCAGCGCTGCAGCAGCCGCGTCAGAAAGACGAGACCCAGGAACAGCAGAACCGCAAGTAGAATGCGGGCAAACGAGATTTTGAACTGGCCAATCTCGAAGCCGAACACCGCCGACTTCAGCCAACTCCAGGATTCTAAAACCGTGTACCCCCAGGTCAGTAGAATGACGGGCAGCGCCACCAGCGCCAGCGTCGCATCGAGCACGAGCGTCAGCGCGCTGACGATGGCGCTGCCCTGCTCTTCCGAGAGCCCGGCGCGTTCCGACAAAATGACCTGTAGGGGTTTGACACCGCTACCCGGTGCGCCCAGCAGAGCGCGGATCGCCAAGTGCACGAGCAACACCAGCGCGACGATGCTGCCGGCCGCGATCAACTGCTCGACGATAAAACGGCCGAGCGCCACGTAGCCCAAGGCCACCGCCGCAATGATCGTGACCGCGGCCGCTAGCAGCGGCAGTTTTAACCACTTGGGTGAATAACGCGAAAGCGGCACCGGGGGCCGGTCGGCATCGCCGGTGGCCGCGTGATCGGCTCCGAGCTCAACGAATTGCCGCTCGAACGGCGTGCGCACCAAACGCAGCAACAGCACTGCGATCATCAGACTGGTGATGGCTGCAATCAAAACCGTGACCGGCAACGGCAGGAATACGAGCCGTGCCAATTCGCTGAGCACCCGGTCGATGCCGTAGAGTCCGGCGATCCAGGACAGCGACGTGGTAATTTTGCGCGCTGGCGCATCGGCGAGATTGACGAGCCGCCACGCTGGCCGGTCCGGAGCCAGTACGGCGTGGGCGAGTGTTAAAACGGAAATGAAGACGATAAAGCTCATCAGAACCGTCGGCGCCAGCTGCTCGAGTTCGTGCACCAGCAAATCGAGACTGTTGAAGCCAAAGCCCAGTAACAAAATCGCAGCCACGGCTGGAAGGGCCAGAACCGGCGTAACCCAGCTCGCGACGGCCGCGCGCGCAAAAAAGCTCGGCTGATCGGTGCCAGGTCCATCGAGCCGCTGCGCTAAAATCCGGCGCACAGCGGTCTTGAGGAGCACGTATAAACCGAGGACGGCCATCAGGAGCGCGAGGAGATAAGGCTTCTGGGCCGTCGCGGCCTTCAACCAGCTCTTGGCGATCATGCCGACTTGACGGCCGCCAGCCGGGAGTTCAGCCGCCGCGCGACGCCACGTATTGGGTGATAGCGGCGACAGCGTGCGCGCCATCAGCCGTCCTGTGAATAGTTTTTGGCGGACGGATTGAATCTGATCGCCGAGCTGATGCGCGCGTTCCTCGACGAGGTCACTGGTCCGCAGTGCGCCGGTGAGTTCAGCTGACAGTGTCGTCAGCCTGGCGCGTTCGGCCGCGATCTGCGGGGCCTCGGTGCCGGCGTCCTTTTCGGGCAGCGCGCCCAAGGTCTCGATCTGGCTGCGAATGGCGGCAAGGCGGGGTTCGAAATAGCCGCGTGACAGCGTAGCGCCGTCAATGAAGCCGTCGATTTCGAGGCGCAAACGCGCCAGATCGGCCTCGTCGGCTTTGGCGCGTTCAAGAGATTTTTCGAGCCCATCGATGCTTGAGACGAGACCCGAGACGATCAGTTCGACATCTGGCAGTAGCGGTTTGGCAGGCTCTGCGGGAGCTGCCGGCTTACCGGCCACAGCAGGTGTGGGTGACGCAGCGGGCGCTGTTGCAGCAGGGGCGACTTGCGCGGCAGCAGCGCCGGCAGGTGCCGCCGCCTCGGCAACCGCGGCCGGTTGACCAGCCTCGCCAGGAACGGACTCAAGCACGAAGAACAGGACCGCCGCGATCGCGCTAAGCCGTTGTGCCCACTTCAATAAGGAAAATTGCGTGCGCACAACGTCACTTGGAGAAGTTCTGAATTGTCGCGTTGGCACCCGTCAGTCTCCCAAAAGCGCATCGTACGCGCAGTCATTCGTTCTCCTCCCGCAGGCGAGACGTCGCGCCCGCGGGGTTTGGCCGGTGTCGCCAGCTTTTGACGTACAACATGGGCGTCATTGCAGCACCCAACAGCGCGCACCTGCGGTCAGCCGTCGCTAGCCTTTTGGCCAAAACTGCGTGAACCGCGCTCAAAGCCCGTAGCAGTGGGCTGTGGCAGAGGCACGACCGCGGCACGGCGCGAAATAATACCGGTTTCAATGACCACATCCACCGGGCCGCCTGTCATGATCAGATGCTCGACGTCATCGCGCCGGATCAGCAGCAGCCGGCGGCGGCCGTCGACGCTTGCCTGTTCGGAGATGTCGATACGCGGCTCGGCCTTTGGACCAAAAAATGCGGCTCTCGGCGAGGTGCCCGTCAGGTAGCCGCGTACGACGACCGCACCGAGCACGATCAGGACCGCCACCAGCGCGATCAACGCGACCCAAAACAGCAAATCCCACATATTACCTCCTCGACGGTCGAAGTGCTTCGCCCTTAATGACCGCTGCACGCACGGCTGCAAAGCCCGCTAAGTTGATGCAGGCATTAAGACCGTGGACAACTTTTATTTGTCCGCAAGATCCCTAAATCCGGGCCTGATCGTGCTCGGTGTGCCTGAATGGCACGCGCGTTGGCCAGACATTACCCTCCCGCTTCATCGCATTTTAACCGCGATCGTTAAAGTGTTGCTTGCGCGGTCGAAACGTTTTCGGCGGGCGGCAAGCCGCCGGGGGAGAATAATTTCCGCGACGTTTGCTCTCGAATGCTGAGCTGCCGCGGGCCTTTGATTTTGTTGTGTAGAGTTGAGTACAGCCATGATGATGCCAGACGCTTCTCCGGTTCCGAATCAGATAGCGTTTGGCTTCATGAGCGAAACTCACTTTGCCGGCACCGCGGGAGCTAATCCCGCATTTACAAACGACGTCGCCAGCGAGGCTCAAGCCCGCGCGACTGTGGTGCCGATGATCTGCGTCATGGCAGCGGCAGGCACCGTTCTGTTGGCGCTTTTTGCCACCAAAGCGCCCGAACCCTTGCTCCTGACCATTTTGGCGTCGCTCGCCATGCTGGGGGTATTTTTCCTGTTCGGCTTGATGGCCGGACATATCCGCATCGGCGAGCGCATCCGCTATGATGATCTCGTCGCCGCTGTCACCGAAAACCTCGAATCGGGTTTGCTGTTAACGGGCCGGGAAGGCGACGTGCATTTTGCCAACGATCGGCTGGGCGAGCTTGTCGGCCGGTCGCCGTCGGGCGAGCCTTTGGCGCTCGATGTGGCGTTCGGCGCCGAGCCGGCGGCCGCCGAAGCCATGTTCCGCTTGATGCGGGCATCGGTGCGCGGACAGCCCTGGCGCGAAGAAATCGAGGTCCGTCCCAAACTCGGCGGCAGTCAGAATTTTTCGGTATCGTGTAAGTCACTGCCTTCACAATCGCAGGTGCGTGAATTGGGGCCGCTGGTGTCGTGGTGCGTCACCGACATCACGGCCGAGCGCGCGGGCGATCTCAGCCGGCTGGCCCAGCTGCAAACGGCCGCCGGCCTTTATGATCAATCTCCCGTCGGCTTTCTCTCAATCGATGCGCACGGCGGCGTACGCCACGCCAACGCGACGTTTCTCAATTGGATCGGGCGCCAGCAAGGGGCCAACAGTCAGCCGCGCGGATTGAAACTCGCCGATTTGCTGCCGCAAGACAGCATTGATCTCATCCGGCAAGCGGCCCTTGGCGCGACGACCGGTGTGCAGAGCATCGACCTCGATGTGACGGCACGCGACGGACGGCTGCTCGCTATGCGCTTCGTCGTACAACGCGATAGTCAGGGCAATCTCGACAGCGGCCTCAACATGGGCGTGCTCAACCGCGAAACCGGCGCCGCGCTGACGGCGGAAGAAGGTGCCGAGGCCCGCTTCGCGCGGCTGTTCCAGTCAGCGCCCTTTGGTATCGCTGCGATCGGATTGGACGGGCGGATCGCTTCGGCCAACTCGGCCTTTGCCCGCATGACACTACCGGGTGCCGGCGGCATCGGCGACCTGGCACTCAATGTGCTGGCCTTCAATGCGGACGACCAGACGCGCAAAGAACTCGATGGCGTTCTGAAAGCAGTTCTGACCGGCCAATCGAATCCGGTTCCTCTCGAAATCACCACCGGCGTCAATGGTGAATTCTCGCGCCGCGTTTACATCAATTCGCTGAGCCACGGCAAAACCGTGCGTGAAGCGGCCATCATATTCGTTCTCGACGCCACCGAGCAGAAGGCGCTCGAGGCGAAGTTTGCCCAAAGCTCGAAGATGGAGGCGGTTGGCCAATTGGCCGGCGGCATCGCCCACGACTTCAACAACAAGCTGACGGCAATTATCGGCTATTCGGACCTATTGCTGCAAACCCATCGCCCAGCCGATCCAGCCTACAAAGACATTAAGAACATTCAGACGAGCGCCTATAGCGCCGCAGACATGGTGCGCCAGTTGTTGTCGTTCTCGCGCCGTCAGCCTCTACAAGCTGTGCCTTTGCAGCTCGGCGAACTCATCGCCGACAAGCTGAGCATGCTGAAGAAATATACCGGCGATCTGGTCGAGTTCACCACGCAACCGAGCCGCGATCTCTGGTACGTAAAAGCGGACAAGACCGAGCTCGAGCGGGTGATCGTAAACTTGTCCATCAATGCCGGTCACGCAATGCCTAACGGCGGCAGCCTGACGGTGCGTACGACCAATATCACTGAGCGTCAGAGCCAAAAGCTGAACCACCATGGCATGCCGGTTGGCGAATACGTCCTGCTGCAAGTCGAAGATACAGGCTCGGGCATGAGCCCCGATGTGCTCGCCAAGATCTTTGAGCCTTACTTTACGACAAAGGCGGTGGGCAAAGGTACGGGCCTGGGGCTGTCCAATGTCTACGGCATCGTCAAACAGTCTTCGGGCTTTATCTATGCCGAGAGCACGCCCGGCGTCGGCACGACGTTCCGGATCTATCTGCCGCGCTACTTGCCAGAGAACGACGAAGAGGTCGTAGCTCTCAAGGAGAAAAACAAAGCCAAGAAAAAGACCCAGACTGCCGACCTAACGGGCACCGGCAGGGTCTTGCTCGTTGAAGACGAAGACATCGTACGCAGCTTCGCCGTGCGGGCCCTCAAGCGCCAAGGCTACGAAGTGCTCGAAGCGTCAAGCGGCGTTGAAGCTCTCGAGATCATGGCAGCCAACGAAGGCCGCATCGACATCGTGGTCTCAGACGTGGTCATGCCGGAAATGGACGGGCCGACGATGGCGATCGAGCTGCGCAAAAAAAATCCGGATCTTAAAATCATCTTCGTGTCGGGTTACCCGCGCGAGCATTTCGACACAAGTCTTGGCAATGACCAGAATTTTGCCTTCCTGCCAAAACCATTCTCACTTCCGCAATTGGCGGCCAAAGTGAAAGAGCAATTGCAATCTGCGCGAGAATAGACGTGCTGCGCGCGCAGTGCCATCGGGATATTTGGAAGAGATTGAAACTGGCAGTTGCCGTCGGACCACACTTGGATAAAACATAATGTCGAAAATCGACTTTTCAACGAGG
>JANNUW010000467.1:0-3020 GCA_031414095.1 Hyphomicrobium sp.
TGCACCACATGATCTACGAAGTCGTCGACAACGCCATCGACGAAGTGCTCGCCGGCCACGCCAACGCGTGCCAGGTCACCCTCAATCCGGACGGCTCCGTGACAGTGCGCGACGACGGCCGCGGCATCCCCACGGGCATCAAAAAGGACGACGACAACGATCCCAAGCGCTCCGCCGCCGAGATCGTGTTCACCGAACTTCACGCCGGCGGCAAGTTCGACCAGAATTCCTACAAGGTCTCGGGCGGCCTGCATGGCGTCGGCGTGTCTGTCGTCAACGCGCTGTCGTCGTGGCTGCGCTGCCGCATCTGGCGGGAAGGCAAAGAGCACTTCATCGAGTTCAATGACGGCGTCGCCAAGGCGCCCTTGAAAGCCGTGGGCGACGGCAAGGGCGGGCGCGGCACGGAAGTCTCGTTCCTGCCATCGACAGCGACATTTACGAAAGTGGAATTCGATTACGCCACTATCGAGCACCGCCTGCGCGAGCTGGCGTTCTTGAACTCGGGCTGTAAGATCCAGCTCACCGATGCGCGCCACGCCGACGTCAAGAGCGAGGAATTTTACTACGAAGGCGGCACATCTGCCTTCGTGCGCTATCTCGATCGCAATAAGCAGGCGCTCATTTCCGAGCCGATCATGGTGCGCCATGAGAAAGACGGCATCACCGTCGAAGCAGCCCTGTGGTGGAACGACAGCTACCACGAGAACGTGCTGTGCTTCACCAACAACATTCCCCAACGCGATGGCGGCACGCATCTGGCGGGCTTTCGCGGGGCCATGACCCGCGTCGTCAACAAGTATGCGGTCGAGAGCGGCATTTCGAAAAAGGAAAAAGTCGATCTGTCGGGCGAAGATGCGCGCGAAGGCTTGACGTGCGTGCTCTCGGTCAAGGTTCCCGATCCTAAGTTCTCCAGCCAAACCAAGGACAAATTGGTCTCGTCCGAAGTCAAACCCGTCGTCGAAAATATCGTCGGCGACCAGATGGCGGCTTGGTTCGAGGAACACCCCAAGGAAGCCAAGTCGATTGTCGGCAAAATCATCGAAGCCGCGATGGCGCGTGAAGCCGCCCGCAAGGCGCGTGAACTGACGCGCCGCAAGGGTGCGCTGGACGGCCTGCGTTTACCCGGTGGTTTGGCCGAGTGCCAGGACCGTGTCGCCGCCAATACGGAACTCTTCATCGTCGAAGGCGACTCGGCCGGCGGGTCCGCCAAGCAGGGCCGCAAGCGCGAGTATCAAGCCGTGCTGCCATTGCGCGGTAAGATTTTGAACGTCGAGCGCGCGCGCATCGACAAGATGCTGTCGTCCGAGCAGGTGACCAACATCATTGCGGCCCTGGGCACCGGCATCCGCGACGATTTCAATCTCGAAAAATTGCGCTATCACAAAATCATCATCATGACCGACGCCGACGTCGACGGCGCTCATATCCGCACGCTGCTTCTGACTTTCTTCTACCGGCAGATGCCCGAGCTCGTCGAAAAGGGCCACGTCTACATTGCGCAACCGCCGCTCTACCGGGTCACCAAAGGCAAGACCAGCGCCTACCTCAAGGACCAGCGCGCGCTCGAAGATTACCTTATCGACAGCGGCCTCGACGACGGCGTTCTGGTGGCGGGCTCTGGATCGGAACGCGGCGGCCGCGATCTGCGCGATATCGTCGATCAGGCACGCAACGTCATGTCGATGATCGATCAGCTGCACTCGCGCTATTCGCGGCGCATCATCGAGCAGGCCGCCATCGCGGGGGCCTTCGACGTGACGCTGCTCGAGACGCCCGAGAAAGCGACGGCGGCGGCTGAAATGCTGGCACGGCGTCTCGACCTCGTCGCCGAAGAAACCGAAACCGGATGGCAGGGCACGTTTGGCCCTGAAGGCTTCCTGATGACGCGCGTCGTGCGCGGTGTCACCGAAGCCCATGCGCTCGACCGGGCGCTGTTGGCGTCGCTCGACGCGCGGCGCTTGAACGAACGCTCGAAGGGTTTGCAGGAAGTTTACGGCGGCCCGGCCAAACTCAAACGCAAGAACGAAACGGTGCCGATTTACGGGCCGCGCACGCTGCTCGACACCATCTATGAGGCCGGCCGCAAGGGCCTTTCGCTGCAACGCTACAAGGGTCTGGGCGAAATGAATCCCGAGCAGCTGTGGGAAACGACGCTCGACCGCGATGCGCGCACGCTGCTCCAGGTCAAGACCGGCGATCTCGCAGAAGCCGACGAAATCTTCTCCAAGCTCATGGGCGACGTCGTCGAACCCCGCCGCGAGTTCATTCAAGAAAATGCGCTGTCGGTGGCGAATTTGGACGTGTGAGCGATACTGGCTCGGCCGCGCTTATCCCGGCCGGCCTTTCTTCGTTTCCCGGCCGAGCCGGGCAGGCGCACCGGCGGGTGCATTCATTGCGGCATTGCCCTACGCCATGCCAAGCTGTTAGGCTCAGCCCGGGAACCAAAGGGGCGCTTGGCGGCTTTGCCGTGCAAGCACATTCGGGGAAACTTCGCGATGTTGTTGCGTTTGATGCTGTCGATGAGCAGCCTATTCTTCTCGCTGATACTGGGCGCCATCATGCTCGGCATCGTCGGCTACAATTCGCCGGAAACGTTGTCCTACTTGCTCGGCAAGGCGGGTCAACTCAAGAACCTCATCACCGGCACCGGGCTCGATCCAAAATACAACATTTGGGTCGAAGTGCTGCTCGAAGAGCGCCAACTCCTGTTCATGTTCTTCACGATTGCCGCGCGATTCATCATCGGCATCGTCACGATGCTCGTGATGGCGATGTTCGGGCGCAGGTAGGTATCGCGCATGGCGGCCGGCTCCCCGGAGGGGAGTCGCCATGCGCAAAGCAAGACTCTCATCCACAGCCGCGCGCCCTCATCCCGTCACCCGAATCACTGATTCCTTGTAGCCTTCTACAAGTCGAATGGATTAGGGAGTCTACGATCATGGCCGGGCGGACAGCACAGCGCAAAACCGACAAGGGCGGCGGCAAGGATAAGGCGGAGGCGGCCAAGTTGCCGGCTAAAA
>JANNUW010000468.1:0-4482 GCA_031414095.1 Hyphomicrobium sp.
GTCCTTGGCCTGTACGATTTGCGGCCGCGCTCGCCGACGTTCAAGCTGGCGCAATTGATGACCCTCAACGCCGACGATCTCCACGCCGTGCTCATTCCTGTGGGTGTCGCGCATGGGTTTTATTTCGAACGCGCCGCCTGCCATATCTACGGCGTCAGCACAACGTTCGACGGCACTGACGAATTCGGCTGCCGCTGGGATGATCCGGATCTGGGCTTTAATTGGCCGGGTACGACACCGCTGCTCTCCGAGAGAGACCGTGAGGCATGCTCGCTCGCGGATTTGCAGGACCTGCTGCACAGGTCGAATCCGTCATGGGGCTAACTGGGGGGCTAACTGGGGGCCCAAATATTGGCCTGATAGGTTGCGGCCGATGGGGTCTCAATATCCTGCGCGATTTGAAGTCCTGCGGGGCTGACGTCCACGTCGTCTCCCGAAGCAATCTCCCCGCGGCTGAAGCCGGCGGCGCTGCGAGCGCGCAGACAGACATCGCTCTCCTGGGTGCAATGGACGGTTACGTCGTGGCGACGCCCACAAACACCCATGCGACCGTCATCGAGCAGCTTTTGCCGACCGGCCGTCCGATCTTTGTCGAAAAGCCGATGACGGCCGACGTGACCTCCGCGCGCCGGATCGCCAAAGAGGCGTCCGGGCGGCTGTTCGTCATGGATAAGTGGCGCTATCACCCCGGCATCGAAGCCATGCGGGCCGAAATCGCGGGCGGCCGCACGGGCAAAGTCTTGGCGATCAACCTGACGCGGTGGAGCTGGGGTCAACCGCACACCGACGTCAGTGCGCTTTGGATCCTGGCGCCGCACGACCTGTCGATCCTCAATCATCTGACGGGATCGATTCCGCCGCTCAGGAACGCCGTGGAATGGTCGACACGCGTTCCGGGACTGGGCTTCACAGCCGAGATGGGCGGAGGCGAGGGTCCGCACGCAACCTTGAGCATCAGCATTGTCAGTCCCGAGCACCGCCGCCGGTGTCTTGTCGTTGGCGAACATGCGACGCTTGAACTGCGCGAAAGCCACGATGCCAAGGTGTTCGTGCGCGATGGAGCACCGGGGTCTGCCAGCGCGGCTGCCAGCACGATCGAGACCGGCAACGGCATGCCGCTGCTTGCCGAGCTGAAAGCCTTTCTGCACTTCATCTCGGGCGGACCGGCTCCCATGAGCAGCGCTGCTGAAGGATTAGCCGTCGTCGAACGTGTCGCCGAGATCGAAGCCGCCTTGCAAAGCAACCCATCGGCATGACCAAACCTGCCTTCACGATTCTGCTTCCCATCGTGCGCGGGCCCGAACTTCTCGAGTTCGCCCTTCAATCGGTCGCCGGACAAACCATCCCCGGCTATGAACTCATCATCATCAGCGATGGAGCGCCGCGCCAAACCAATGCCGCCGCAGAGGCCGCCGCATCGAGCGACCCTCGCATCACCTTTATGGCGTTCGACAAAGGTGAGCGGCACGGCGAGGCTCATCGGCACACGGCCCTCAAACAAGCGCGCGGAAAGTACGTCTGTCAGATCGCGGATGACGATGTGTGGTTTCCAGATCATCTGGCGCAAATGGCGCGGCTGCTCGACGACGCGGAATTCGGCAACACATTGCAAACCTACATCACGCAGGACGATCAGCCGGTGGGCATCTTCACTGACCTCGCCCAGCAAAGCGTCCGCGAGCGCATGATCGGAACCGAGTTCAACATCTTCGGGCCGACCGTCGCGGGGTATCATCGCGCAACCTACGATCGCCTGGAAACCGGCTGGTCGCCAGCGCCACTGGGGCTCTGGACCGACCTATTCATGTGGCGCAAATTCCTGACGATGCCCGGCATCAAGACCGCGACACGCTTCGTCGTTACAGCTCTCATGTTCCCATCACCCCTGCGCAAGGATTGGCCCATCGAACGGCGACGCGCCGAAAATGCGCGCTATGTTGGGCTCATCCAAAGCGATAGTTGGCGCGACGGGCTCCAGCAACAGGTGCTGCGCGAGGCGGCGCGGCCGTCCTACGACAACGCGCTCGACTTGATCGCGGCGAGAGAGGCGCTCAATCAGGCGCGCGTCATCCTGGCCCGGACCCAACGCGATCTGAGCGCGCGCGCGGAGGCCGTCGAAGCAGAGCTGGCGTCAATCCGCGCCAGCCGCGCGTGGCGTTTGACGGCACCGCTCCGCCACACCGGCGAACGCCTCAAACGATTGAAGAAACCCGCGGGCGAGGCTTGAGGGAGGGGCTGGCTATGCACTGTGCTTGGTGCCGATGGCGCGCCGTTGATGACTTAAGGTATCGGTGCCGATATAACGGTTCTCAACCAGCAGCCCGGCCTGTCGCTAATCAACCACCCGGAACGCTTTTGACCCCAAAGGGGACACAGTGCCGGTCCGCAACACGATTGTTGCACTGAAGCCCGATGCAGAGTTGCTGCCTATAGTTGGCCGGGAACGCAGAACTTACTATGATACGTTCAACCGGACAGCAGTGTTTGCGCTATGGTGCGGGACAAATCTCAACTCAGGCACCGGCGGGCTCCGCCAAGCGGTGTCGGGCCGCGCAATCAAAAAGAGCGGGCATTGCTGCCCGCTCTTTCAAATTCAATCGTTTGACAGGCTCATGTCACTCGGACGGCAGCGCCTACTTCGCCGGGCCGGAATAGGCCAACAGATCAAGTGGCTGGATGCTCATGGTCGATGCGCCCGACCTGCACGCAAACTCGAGCGACTTGCCCTCGGCCGTATCGGTCCGCGCGGTCATGCCGGCGGGTACATTGAACTTGACCCGCGTGCCGATCGAGGCACCTTCGCCTTCGCTGTTTGCCTTGTTGCCGATCAGCAACGTCACATTGCAGACGCCCTGCTGAGCGGTGAAGTAACTGACAATGTGCTTCGAACCGACATCAAGCGCCGCACCGTGCGCCTGCACAACCACCAGTTTCTCGTACTGGTCGTTGCTGCGGGCGGCCCCATTCATAGCCAAAAGGCTGAGAAAGGCGGTGGCAAGTACGCGGCGTCCGTGAGTTTGCTTTGTCATCGTAAGGCTCCTTAAGTCGCTCCATCCCGTGTTTGTGGGCTGGAGCGTTGGCACGTGCACACATGTCCTTCACCAGTGCATCGTCGAGACCTGAAATAGCACTTGCGTCGAAGCGCGAGAACGCGGATTGCTGCATAGCAGCAAGTTGATTATCGCAATGCGGAATTACCGAGCTCGAACGCAAAAAAAGCGGAGCACAGTTTGCACTGCCTCCACTTTTGTTATTCGATTTACTTGGGCAACCGTCGCCGAGCCGTTACTTTGACGTCAACGCTCCGGTCACCTGCGCGGCGGGGGCAAAACGCGTCGTATGCGCGACGTCAACTGGCGACGGGCGCACAGCTACCGGCGTGTTATTGTGGCGTCCGGCGCGCTGAAGGTCGGTAAACGAAACGCCCGAAAAAAGCGAGCACAGAGCGGCTGATTTGAGTGACATGGTCCGGCATCCTGAAGGCGCGCAGAACGTTCCCGGATCGAAAAGACCCGCCAACGCCGCGCGATGAGAGTGGTGGACGATCTATAGCCGCTCTCGTGGGGATTCAAAATCGCAATTGTTGCATCGCAGCATTGCGCGCTGTGCAGAGCGGGCCGGCACACGATACGACTTGCAGATAGAACGAATGAATATCCCGCGTCCCGTGGCCACGGTCTTGGAGCCCAACGCGACTTTCGCCTGCCCTCCAGTTATAAGCGCTCAATCGCCATAAAACATGGGACCAGCTCCGCGCATGACCGCCGCCGATAAGCCTGCCAATCCTCAAGCCGCGGCCTCCGCGATCACGCCAGAGATGGTCGCGAGCCATGGCTTCAAGGGCGACGAGTATCCGCGCCTCCTGAAAATCATCGGCCGCGAGCCGTCGTTCACCGAACTCGGCATCTTCTCGGTCATGTGGTCGGAGCACTGCTCCTATAAGTCGAGCCGCGTCTGGCTGAAGACGCTGCCGACGTCAGGACCGCTCGTCATCCAAGGCCCGGGCGAAAACGCGGGCGTCGTCGATCTCGGCGATGGCGATGCCGCGATCTTCAAAATGGAATCGCACAATCACCCGTCTTACATCGAGCCCTTCCAGGGCGCCGCGACCGGCGTTGGCGGCATCATGCGCGACGTGTTCACCATGGGTGCGCGGCCGGTCGCCAACTTGAACGCACTGCGCTTCGGCGATCCCTCGCATCCCAAAACCAAGCGCCTGCTCGATGGCGTCGTCGCCGGCATTTCGCACTACGGCAATTGCACCGGCGTGCCGACGATCGGCGGCGAGACCAACTTCGACGCCGGCTACAACAACAACATTCTCGTCAACGCCATGTGCGTCGGCTTGGCCCGCACCGACAAGATTTTCTATTCAGCCGCCAAGGGCGTCGGCTTGCCCGTCGTCTACGTCGGCTCGAAAACCGGGCGCGACGGCATCCACGGCGCCACCATGGCGTCGGCTGAATTCGATGAGAAGTCGGA
>JANNUW010000469.1:0-7388 GCA_031414095.1 Hyphomicrobium sp.
GCTTCGCGCAACGCTTCGACCTCGTGGGGCGCAAAGTCGGCGATCAAAATGCGCCCACCGGGAACGAGTACGCGGGCCGCCTCGCGCACAGCGTGAGCTGGCTCCGTCAGATAGTGCAAAACCTGATGCATGACGATGGCATCGACGCTGCCGTCCTGCAAGGCGAGTTGATAGAGATCGCCATGGCGCACTTGCGCGGTCTCGAGTCCGGCGGCGGAAAGCTTATTTCGCGCATAGGCGAGCATCGACTGATTGACGTCGAGGCCGAGTGCCCGGGCGTAGCGGCCCGCAAATAATTCCAAAATGCGGCCGGTGCCGGTGCCAAGGTCGACAAACAGCTTGAAGGGTCCCGGCCCCAAGGCGTCGAGCATCGCGCTTTCGACATCGCCTTCCGCTACGTGGAGGGTGCGGATGCGGTCCCACTCCTTGGCGTGCGCCCGGAAATAATCCTGGGCGGCTTCGGCGCGGTCGCGCTTCAGGGCTTCGGCGCGGATTACGTCGCGCGAGAAAGCGGCATCGCGCGGATCAGCGGCCCCGATCAGACTGCGTGCGAGCCGGCCGCCCTGAGAGCGCTCGGAGACGTGGAAATAAGCAAAACTGCCGTCGCGAAAGCGCTCGATGAGGCCCGCTTCGGCGAGAAGCTTCAAATGCCGGCTGATACGCGGCTGGCTTTGTCCGAGCACGACCGTTAGGTCTTTGACGCTGAGCTCGCCCTGACTCAGAAGCATGAGAATGCGCAGCCGCGTCGGTTCGGCCGCCGCCTTAAGCGCGGCAACGAGATCGACGGCGTCCAATGTGGCAATTCTCTGCGGCATAAGGCAGAACATATAAACATATGTTTATGTGTCAAGCTCTTCTTGTTTTCCTCACGGCTGTCTGGTTGACGACGCTTCTCATTAATTAACGTCATGGCCACGAAGGTGGCCATCCACGACAAGTCTCGGCCGGGGCCGCTGTCGAAGCTTGAAGAAAATTGCTGCGACAGGCGCTTCTACCAGCAAAACCGAGACCGTTGAGGGTTGTCGTGGATGGCCGCCTGTCGCGCTAACGCGCGATCGCTGCGCGACGCGGCCATGACACGGAGGGAGAGGTGACCCAGTCTCGCGATAGAAAAACTTTCGCCGCTTCGTGTCCCGGTCAAATCGCAGGCGTCGTTTCTCGTTGTCATGCAAGCACCTACCGTCTGGGCCGCAAATCTAAACCGGACAGCGGTGGGCTTGGCCCGCGATGACAACTGTGTAGCCAAGACTTGCAATGCCATCGGTGTCTGACGCTCCGCGTCTGACACCGTCCCGATCGTATCAGGCAGCGACGCAGCGGTGTCAGACCGGAGGGTCAGACACCGAACCCTGGCAGCACTGCCAGCCCCGCGCTGCGCACGCCGATGGCCTTGAAGCGGCTGCCCATGCCGGTGGGGGCTATGAGGCGCGCGATGCCGGCTTCGATTTCGCCAGCTTTGGCGGGATTGGCGCGCATGAGCTTTGACGCGCGCTCGATGATGCCGAGACGGCCGAGGAATTCCGCTTGGGTGATGGGGCCGTCGATGGCGAGGCCCGCTGCGTTGCAGAGGCGCGCGAAGGTGTCGAAGTCGACGTGTGCCGAAAGATCAGCTTCGCCTGGCGAGGTGAGTGGTGATTCAAATTTATGATTGCGCACGGCCTGCAGCGTTTCGCCGGCCGAAGAGCTTGCGTGCCCGTAGTCGATGAACAGCGCTGCGACAGGGCCCGACTGCGACAGCGATTGCAAACCGTTGGTCACAAAGTCCGGTCGCAGGCGTTCGACGATTGCACCCAGTATGGGGTCAGACCCCGCGGGTCTGACCCCATACTCGGAATTATCCTGAGATCTCGACCAATCGGGAATATCACTAGGGGTCAGACACGCAGGGTCTGCCGCCTGAACGGTCGTAAAGCAAAGCTCACCCGCGTCGTCCAAACCGACGGCGCGCTCGCGCCATCCGTCTTGGGTTTTGATCCAGTGCTCGATCGGGAGCGCGTCGAGGAATTCGTTGGCGACGATGATGGCAGGAGCGCTCACGCCGTCAAAATCGCGTGCCCAGGTTATGGGACGCGTGACGCCGCTTAACGTCTCGCGCTGCGCTTTTTCCAGCCGTTCGCTGGATTCGACGAGCTGGATGTGGGCCGCCGCGCCGAACCCCGCAACGCGGCTCGTCGCGCGCACCACGTCACGCATCAGGGTGCCGCGTCCCGGTCCCAACTCAACGAGGTTTAGGCGTGCCGGCGATCCCATCTGCTGCCACACGACGGCACACCAAAGGCCGATCAGTTCGCCGAAGACCTGGCTGATTTCGGGCGCTGTGATGAAGTCGCCCTTGGCGCCGATCGCCGGCCGTTTGACGTAGTAGCCATGCTCGCGATCCTGCAGGCAGGCCTGCATATATTCGGCTACTGTAACAGGCCCCTCGCGCGCGATGCACTCTTTCAGCTTCAAAGCCAGTGGTGTGTCGCGGCGCGCGGTTGGGTCATAGTTCGCGTCGCTCACGCGACGGCCCGACGGCGTGACAGCATCAGGAAGTAGAGCCCGAGCAAAATCATCGGAATGGAGTAGGCGATGCCGGGCGTCAGCACGCCCATGGTGAGGGCGTGGGCGGGATCGGGCTGCCGGAAAAGTTCACAAAACGAGCGCGCGAAGCCATAGCCGATCAAGAACATCGATAGCACCAGACCGGGCTGCTTCAAGGCATAGCGGTGATGCGTGAGAAAGCGCAGGAACAGCCACAGGAGAAGGCCTTCCAGGGCGGCCTCGTAAAGCTGGCTTGGATGGCGTAGCGTGGGCTCGAGGGCGGAAAATTGCGGGTAGGTCGCGGCGACGTTGGGAAACACCATCCCCCACGGCGCGTCGGCTGGGCGGCCGAACAGCTCGCCGTTGATGAAGTTGGCGAGGCGGCCGAAAAACAGCCCGATCGGCACCGCCGCCGCGCACACGTCCATCACGCTCCACACCGGCGCATAATTGCGGCGCGCGAACAGCAGGGCCGCGACGCCCGTTCCCAGAAGCGCGCCGTGGAAAGCCATGCCGCCTTTCCAGATCATGAAAATCTTGAGCGGATCGTGAATGTAGCTCGAAGGCTCATACAGCAGCACCGAGCCGAGCCTGCCGCCGGCGATCACGCCGAGTGTCATGTAGATGAGGAGATCGTCGACTTTCATAGGCTCGAACGGCGCCGCGCCGTTGATCCACAGCCGCGGCGTCTGCAACAGGCGGCGAATATAGATCGAGCCGAGAATAAGCCCGCTCAGGTAGGCGAGGCCGTACCACTTTATGGTCAGCGGCCCGAGCGCAAAGGCAACGGGATCGATATTGGGAAACGTCAATTCAAGCGGGATCATGCAGGTGCGGTGTCCTTTGGCGCAGCACGGGCGGCCGCGATAATCAGCGCTGCACCGAGCACCAGCATCGGCATCGAATAGATCTGTCCCGCCGTGAACGGTCCGACGTTCAAGGCGTGCCCCAACTCGGGCTGGCGGAAGAATTCGCTGATCATGCGGGCAATCCCATACCACATGAGCCAAATGCCGGCGACCATGCCCGGCCGCTTCAGCCCGCCATACCAATGCGTGGCAAGCCTGATAATCACATACATCACCACGCCTTCGAGGAAGGCTTCGTAAAGTTGGCTGGGATGGCGCGGCAGTGGCCCGCCGTTCGGGAAAACCATGGCCCAGGGCACGTCGCTCGGACGGCCCCAATGCTCGGAGTTGATGAAGTTAGCGAGCCGCCCGATGATCAGCCCCAACGGCATGCCGGCACAGCATAAGTCCATGGCGGTTCGCGCAGATACTCCGCTTCTCCTGGCGAAGTAAACAATGCCTAGTCCGGCGCCGATGAGCGCGCCGTGAAACGACATGCCGCCCTTCCAGATGCGCAGGATTTCGCTCGGGTTTTGCGCATAAAAGCTGAGGTCGTAGAGCAGCACTTGGCCGAGCCGTCCGCCGGCGACGGTGGCGATGATGACATAGAGCACCAGATTGTCGGCAACGTCGGGCGAAAACGGCGCGCGCTCGCGCGGCCACAACCGCGTTGTTTGCAGGAGCTTGCGGATCGTAAGCCAGGCGATAATGAGACCGGCGGAGTAGGCCAAGCCATACCACCTGATGCTGATCGGCCCGAATGAGATGGCGACCGGGTTGATGTCGGGAAAAGGCAGCGTCAAAGCGAGCATTTTCAGCCTGTAGAAAGCCGTCGTGCATCTTCATCGAATGGAAGAATGCCGAGGGCAAAGTCTTGATCAACCGCTCGCGCACTTGCACGGCGTTGGGGCGGCCTGTCAAGCGGACGCGGGTGCCCCGCCTCAGACCTCTTGAAAGCGTTGGGCGCCAAGACCATAACACACGGGAGATGATACCAGCTCAGGCTTCGAACGCGAGCCGGGCCTTTTGCGCAATTTGAGGAGCGGCCATGACCCAGACCACAGGGCGCGTTTTTGACGAGATCGCCAAACTGATGACCGATGCGGCCGGCGCCGCGCAAGGTGTCCGCAAGGAAGTCGAAGGCCTGATGCGCTCGCAAGGCGAACGCATTTTGAAGGACATGGACGTCGTCGACCGTGAAACTTTCGAGGCAGTCAAGGCCATGGCGCTCAAGGCGCGCGATGAAAACGACGCACTGTCGTTGCGCATCGATGCGTTGAGCGCGCGCGTGGCAGCGCTAGAAGGCACCGCAAGTAGCGCCAAGGCATAGGCAACCCGGTCAAACCTGCAGCTTCGCCGGCCGTCGTCGAGTGGCCAACGGGTGCTTGTCCCCATCCGCGACGCAGTTCATCGTGTTATCAACATCAAGTCTGCGCGACCGGGTCGTAATTGCCCACGCAGCCTTGAGATTTTGGGCTTATCGGCACTTGGCCGTGGACAGCTTGGCGCGTGCGCTTGCGACTCGCACTCTTGGAATGCTTGGGTCCATCGACTTTCAGGGCGTCCCGTCATAAGGCGCGGGCCCCGGCACTACAGGGGCTTTGAGGGCATCACCCTCGCGCGGCCGCTATCTAGGAGACGGTATGGGATTGCCGCTAAGGAAATCGGAACGTGTGCTGAGCCCCATCGACCTGATGGAGCAGCTCGCCAACTCGCATGAGTGGGCCTGTGAACGCACGGGCGACGATGAACTGACCTTGATCGTCAGCGGCAACTGGACCGATTATCACGTCTCGCTCAATTGGCGCGATGACCTCGAAGCGCTGCATCTGGCCTGCGCCTTCGACTTCCGCGTACCTCCAAACCGCTTGAACGAGATGTACAAGCTGATTGCTCAGATCAACGAGCAGCTGTGGCTCGGTCACTTCGATTTGTGGACCAGCGAAGGGCTGGTCATGTTCCGCCATGCCATCTTGCTGAACGATCAGGTCGCGACCGTCGGTCAATGCGAAGCGATGCTCAAAGCAGCGCTTGAGAGCTGCGAGCGCTATTATCAGGCGTTCCAGTTTGTCGTCTGGGCCGGTAAAGAGAGCCGCGAAGCGCTCGTTTCAACCATGTTCCAGACCGAAGGCCAAGCGTAGGCCTTCCTAAAAACCCTGTGTGAAGCGGCCCCGTTGCGCCTAATGTCGTCCGGCAATTCGCAGTAGCACTATGTTCTCACACAGCGCGGTTTTAATGGCATTTAATCTCGATGGACCTCTACTGCTGGCTGGCGCTGGCAAAATGGGCGGCGCTCTGCTGTCGGGGCTGATTACGCGGGGCCTCGATCCTGCACTGGTGCGGGTTCAAGACCCGTCGCCCGCGCCTGAAGTCGCAGCCGACCTGGCGCGCTATGGCATCAAGCCAGAAGCCAGCATCGAACGGCTCGAACACCCGCCGAGCGTCATTCTCGCGGCCGTCAAACCGCAAATCATGGATGCCGTGTTTGCCCCGCTTGCGAAGCTCGCGGGGCCCGATACCGTCGTGCTATCGATCGCGGCGGGCCGCAGCATTGCAAGCTTTGAAGCATATCTGCCGTCTCGGAGCGCGGTGGTGCGTGCCATGCCCAACACTCCGGCTGCGATTGGCCGGGGCATCACCGTGTGCGTGGCCAACGGATCGGCGACTGCTCAGCATCGCCAGCTCTGCGACCGGCTTTTGTCCGCCGTTGGCGAAGTGGCTTGGATCGACAACGAACAGGATATGGATGCCGTCACGGCGGTATCGGGCTCGGGGCCGGCATACGTCTTTCTGCTGGCCGAGTGTCTGGCTGAGGCTGGCCGCGCCAGCGGTCTTGACGCCGGCCTTGCCATGCAGCTTGCGCGCGCGACAGTATCGGGGGCTGGCGAATTGTTACGCCAGTCAGATCTCGATCCGAGCGTCTTGCGCCGGAATGTAACCTCGCCCGGCGGTACGACTGCCGCGGCGCTCAACGTGCTCATGGCTGACGAAGCCGGACTTCAAGACCTCATGACGCGCGCCGTTGCGGCCGCGATCGCGCGCGGCCAGGAGCTTGCCAATCCGTCGTGATTGCGCCGCTTGTTACAAGCTTGTCACAATCCTGGGTGAGACAAGTGACCCGCTGGAACTTACCCATTGCCGCCACAAGGAGCTGAGCCGATGACTGAGCGCGTGTTCAACGTGCTATTCCTGTGCACACACAATTCCTGCCGCTCGGTGATTGCCGAGAGTATCATAAATGCTGTGGGCGAAGGCCGCTTCAAAGGCTTCAGCGCCGGCAGTCATCCAAGCGGCAAAATTAATGCGGGCGCCTTGGCACTGCTCGCACGCAAAGGTTACCCGAACGCTGGCCTGCGCTCAAAGTCGTGGGACGAATTCGCGCTGCCAGATGCACCGGCCATCGATTTCGTTTTTACAGTCTGTGATGAAGCAGCCGGTGAAACATGCCCGCTCTTTCCCAGCAAGCCGATAACCGCCCACTGGGGTGTCGCGGACCCGTCGCGCGTAGCAGGATCAGACGCCGTACGCGAAAAGGCCTTCGATGACGCGCACGCCACGCTCTCTCAGCGCATCTCTGTATTTGCGCGGCTGCCGCTTCAAAGCCTGGATGCCGAAACCGTGCAAAGCCGACTCAAATCAATTGGGGGTTCGAAAGACGCTGACGAGGGGCTATAAAACCGTCAGCTCGTTTCCTACGTTAGCGTCTTCAGGCCCAGAGGAGTGCGTCATATGCTCAACGACTTGACTCAGAAAGACCGCATCATCTCGGCTGCCTTCAGGCTAGCCGCAGAGCGTCCATGGAGTGGCGTCACCATGCGCGAGATTGCCGAGGCCGCAGGTATCGGTCTCGTCGAAATGCGCCGTGAGTTTCCCTCGAAGGGCGCCATCATCGCCGCTTTCACGCGTGCTGCCGACGATGCCGTGCTGGCGCGCGCACCAAAACCCGCGCCCGATCAACCCGCGCGCGATCGCATCTTCGATGTCATCATGACGCGGTTCGATGTGCTGGCGCCTTAT
>JANNUW010000470.1:0-1097 GCA_031414095.1 Hyphomicrobium sp.
CTGGAACACGTTCTTGGCGAGATCCAGACCGATTGTGGTAACCTGCATGTGGACGACCCCCTTATGGTGATTCGCTTTGTAACGATCACCCTATGGCAGTTCGATGCCGGGAGCGGGCGTCGTCCACCTCATCAAAACTCATCCTGGGTGTGAAGTTCGCTGATGGATTGGAGGTCATCGCAAAGCCGCGCGACCATCAGCCCGAAACCGCCGCCGCCTGACCGCCCCGGCCGTCACCAAGAATTGGCGATAGCTCTAAAGTTTGATGGTTACCGAACTCAAGCTCCATTCGCATCGACGACCCGGAAGCCGCCCTGTATTTCAATCACGGTCCACGGTGGGGGAAGCGGCGTTTTGTTTTTTCCGGTTCGACCATAACCCAGCCCGTGTTTGGAACATTACGGGAACGTGGAATAGGCTCGGTGGCAATGGGCGGAATGCCAAAGAAGCAGCGAGCGTGGCGCGATGACAACTTCCCTCACCTAGGGAGAGGCCGAACTCGCCGCCACGGCTAGCCAGACGTCCAGCTTAAAAGTGATCTTACCGGCGAGCACCGGGACATCGGGGTTGCGGCGCGCGAGTGTGGTCTGTCCCGCTAGTTAATCGCGGACCCCTCTAAGCATTAGCCCTATGGTGCGGTGGCGTACACGATCGCGTGCCAGCACTGTTTTCCCGGAACTGCACTCATGCTTGCCCGTTACCGAGCTGACCGAGGAGATCAAAGTGCAGCCGAACTCCAACAAACCAAAGGCCACAATCTATGCCGTGATTGCGTCCTGCATTACCGCCCTGGTTCTTGCGTCGATTGCCGGTTCGGCGGCGCGGGTGCTGGCTAACGCCAGCCAGGATCTTTTCCCGAAAATATTTATTGTATCAAACTAGATACCGCGAGCACATGAGGCTTTTGGCGCGAATGCCGCGCAGCTCGAGCGCCGTCCGCTCGACGACCACCTATAACCGCTCTCTCAGCATCGGCACGTCGGCCGAGGCCAACTCTAGCGGCGTCCGTATCCCGAGCGCCGCGCAAGATTGCTCGTCGCCGGTCGGTCTACCCCTTAGCCTCCGTTCGCAGCAAGAACGGCGATCAACGACGCGAT
>JANNUW010000471.1:0-1787 GCA_031414095.1 Hyphomicrobium sp.
CTCAATGGGCATGGCGGCAATACTGACGGCATCTACACGTTCATTACCGAGTTCACGGTCAAGCACCGGGTGCCGCTGGCCGGCGGCACCTACTGGTCGATTGCGCAAGCCGAGATAGCCGCCATCCTCGAAAAGTAGACCGCGCTGTTGCATGCTTGCGAGGCCGAGACATCCATGATGCTGACGTTGACGCCGGAGCTGATCGATCGTGGCGAGCTGGCACAGATGCGGGGCGATCTGGTGCCGGGGCTCTCCGCCATTCCTGGCGTCAATCCAGGTGTCTATCGCTGGCGTCAATTGTCTAGCCGCTCGCTGATCGGGGTCATCGGCGAAGCAGGTGCTGCGACACCAGAGAAAGGGGAACGCCTGCTCGAGACCATTGCCGGGGCCGTTGCACGCGCCCTGCTCGAAGAGAGGCTGTGGACCGCGGGGATTTAAAGAGTCAGGAGACCACATGAGCTCGTCCATCAAGGCATTGCCAGATCCAGAATTCGGCGCCGTTAGCAGCCTCTACGCCGACATCGATCTTACTGGCGATGGCAAGGCCGTGGGCTTCCTGCGCGTGCCCCACTCGGTGCACCGATCGGCTTATGGCTGGATCCCCATTCCCATTGCGCGGATTGCCAACGGACCTGGTCCGAGCGTCGTTCTTATTGCCGGCAATCACGGCGACGAATGGGAAGGTCAGCTTGCGCTCGGCAATCTGATCCGGATGATAGAGCCTCACCAAGTCAAAGGTCGGCTCGTCATCCTGCCGTCGGCGAACTTTCCAGCGGTGATTGCGGCAACGCGTACTTCACCCCTCGATAGCGGCAATCTCAATCGCGCCTATCCCGGCGACCAGAACGGCACCATTACCGAGCAAATTGCCTTCTGGATCGAGCATGTGCTGCTCAGCGGCGTTGACTATGCCGTCGATCTGCACTCGGGCGGGAGTTCGCTGATGTATGTCCCAAGCGCACTTGCTGTGCGGGATTCGGACCCGGAGTATTTCGGGCGCTGCCTCGGCCTCCTGCGCGCATTTGGAGCACCAGTCAGCTATATCGCTGCCGCGCCGCAGGGAGGCGGCCGCACCTTCAGCTCCGCCTGCCGGCGACGGGGTACCGTGATGATCGGGACGGAACTGGGGGGCGGCGGGACTTTGACCTCATCGAGCCTGGCGGTCGCCGAAACAGGCTTGCGTCGCGTTCTATCCGAGATCGGCCTGCTTCACGGATTGACGGCCCCGCCGCCCGCAGCGACCCGCATGACCGAGGTCGGTGGCGACGACTACTATGTGTATGCGAGCGAGGCGGGGGTATACGAGCCCCTGACGGAGCCCGGCATCGACGTGACTGCCGGCGCACCTGCAGCTCGCATCCATTTCCCTGATACGCCGTGGCGCGATCCGGCCACACTGGCGTTTGCGCGCGCGGGCCTCGTGTTGTGCAAACGCATGCCTTCGCGCTGCGAACGCGGTGACTGCCTATTCCATCTTGGGACGGACACGAGTCGTTGAGGACAACAACAAAGGAGAGTGTCTCCATGCGAGCGTCAATTAGGAAGCTATCGCTGGCTCTCAGCCTCATGGCTGCTTGCGTGTTCGGCCAAAGTGAGGCACACGCCGACGCGTTGGCCGACATCCTGTCCAGGGGCGTCGTTCGCATCATCGTGTTCGCCGACGTTCCCCCATTCGGTTCGCAGAATGTGAACCGTGAACTCGAGGGTTTCGACGTTGACCTGGCCAAAATGGTGGCAGAGTCTTTGGGCGTTAAGTTGGAACTGGTACAGGCCACCGCCGCCAATCG
>JANNUW010000472.1:0-4451 GCA_031414095.1 Hyphomicrobium sp.
CGCGCGACGAGGCCCGCCACCCAGCTTGCAAAGGCAAGATCATTGTCGGGCGATCGCTCCAGCCGATCGGCACAGCGAACCCTGAGCTTGAACAACGACGCGAATATGGGGTCCTTTGCCTGCAAGCGATCTAGCCCACGCGCGTCCGTGAGCAATACCACATTGACATCGAGCGGGATGGCAGCCGGCCTTAAGGTCGGATGTGACGGGATAATCTCCCCGGTCAAAAGCGCATGTTTTAGCGCGCGAGCGGCTTCGGGCGCGTATTCGAGTTCAAAAGACGTCACGAAAAGCGCGCCGCCATTGGCATCAATAAGAGCGTCGGGGTTGAGCGACATGTGCGTGCTAGAATGGCTGTTCGCGAGCGGCGTTTCGGCAAACATGACGACCGGTGCCCCCGCTGGCGAACGCGCCCGCGACACGACGTTGACGAGATAGCGATGAAAGCGTGCGTCTTGCGCGATCGCGACTGGCCCTCTCGCTGTTCCAGCATCGGCGCCCAGGAACACATCGCAATTACGCACGAGGCAGGCCTTTGCAGCTCCGATGAACGATGCCGCCTCAGCTGTCGTGGCGAATGTTTCGGCGAGATCGGCAAAAGCCGCATCAACGACTCGTTGCGCGCTTGCGGTGCGCAGATCGAGCAGGTCTGTGTGTTGCGCGCGGGCCACCGCTGGCGTCTGCTTTAGAATGTCCTGCAACTGCGCTTGCAGATCCGCGATTCGCGCTTCTATGTCGCCGCGCATGGACTGGGGCAACTGTGCAAACACTACCGGCCTGACGACTTTGCCGTCGTGCATTGGCGCTAGGCCAAAACCATTGGGCGTGCGCAACAGAGCGATGTTCTGTTCGCCGGCAGTATAGCGCAACTGCGTTATGGCGTTGTCTTTTGTGGCCTCGTAGCGCTCGGCGATGAGACGCACGCCGACCTTGAATTCGTCTCCCGTCAGAACCGCTGGAACGGCTTCGCTCAACTCAGACAGCGCTTCCAGCATACCTTCGGCGAGGATTTTTCCGTGACCAGAGCTGAGCGCAAGCGCGTGCGGCCGCCGTTCGTCGTCGAAATTGTTGACGTAGACCCAATCGCGCGCCGGCTGCGCCGAAGCCGGCTGTTCTTTGATGAGTTTCAAGAGCGCTGCGTGGGCGCTGACCCCCGAGTCCGCGACGACACAAACATGAAAGCCCGGCCCCCTGTTTTCCCAAGCACATTGGAGAGCCTGAACAACATGCTCCTGGCCAAGCCATACGCTTGTCGCCTCGATGTCGTCGGTCGTTGAAAAGTTCAAGACCGTGTCTGGCACCGGCTCGAAGTCTGGCGCGCCGGTGGCGTCCTCGTCGATCAGCTCCTCGGCCTGTGGCGGCGCAGGCGACGGCGCGACAGGCGCAAGCGCAGGCGCAGGCATGGGCTCTTCGGCCACCAAAATGGCAGCAGGTAGATCGTCTTTTTTCGCGCGTCTGAAAAACATAAAATTTGGCTCGCTGATGACATGAGGTACTAGAGCGCGTGGCGATCCGATGCTATCGCAGACGCAAATGACGAGGATGCGCAATCCAAGAAGGGCCGGATTGGCTGAACAACGACAACGCTGAGGGGCCAGCTCCCATTCCCAAATGGCGGATCCATGACCGAAAACATCAAAACTGAGGACAGAGTGCCGACCGTGGCGCCCTGCGATGGGCGGCAATCCAAGGCGGCCGCCGAGATCGCTCGCGGCACGGTGCGATTGTTGACCGGACTAGGCTATGCCTGCGTGGCAGAATTGCCGCTACCTAACGGTCAAAGAGCCGATATCACGGCGCTGTCGGCAACGGGACGCATCGTGATCGTGGAAATCAAATCGTGTCTCAACGATTTTCGCACCGATCAGAAATGGACTGGCTATCTCGGGTACTGCGACGAGATATATTTTTCCGTCAACACCGAGTTTCCGATCGCGGTGCTACCCGACGAGACTGGTCTTATTCTGGCCGACCGCTACGGGGCCGAGATGGTCCGGCACTCGCCCGAATTACTTTTGAGCGCACCGCGGCGCAAGGCGATGACGCTTCGGTTTGCGCACGCAGCCGCACTCCGGTTGGCGCTCAGTCTCGACCCTGCTTTGACGCTGGCGATGATGGGCACCAATCACTGAAGCCTGCACTTTGGTCAGACCCGAAAAACTGGAGCGGGCGAAGGGATTTGAACCCTCGACCCTCACGTTGGCAACGTGATGCTCTACCCCTGAGCTACACCCGCATCCAAGATGGGTAAACCGCGAACCGCGTTGGGCGGCGCGAGGCCGTCTTATTGCGCAAGGCGCTCGCGTTTGCAAGCCTCAAGAACTAAGTCATGTTGAAGGTCGCCTCGAATTGACAGGAAGTTCTCTCCAATGCCAATTGCTAAAACCCGCGCAGACCTGTTTTCCATGCTTGATCAGATGGATATCAAGACAAAAACGCTCGACCACCCGGCCGTGTTCACCGTCGAGCAGGCCCACGAATTTGACGCCGCGCTGCCTGGCGGGCATACCAAGAACCTGTTTCTTAAGGATGCCAAGGACCGCCTCTTTCTCGTGGTTGCGCACACCAAGACGCAGGTAAACCTCAAGCTTCTGCCCGCACAGATCGGCTCGGCGCGCGTTAGTTTTGGCAAGCCTGAGCTCTTGGAGGCGGCTTTGGGCGTGACGCCGGGCTCCGTTACAGTCTTCGCGTTGATCAACGACGCCGACCATCGCGTGACCTTCATTTTAGATGAGGCCCTGATGGCTTTCGACACCATCTATGCCCATCCGCTGGAAAACACCGGCACGACCGGGATTGCCCGGCGCGACCTTTTGCGCTTCATTGAAGCGTGCGGCCACCACGCCCAAATTGTGCAATTGCAAGACCTCTCGCCCGGCGCAACGCCACCCCCTTGATTGAGTGACCCCGCTGCGCGCCCAACCTTGAGGGCTGCAACCCGGCCACGACGACGACCGACCTGACGACGCCCGGCTTGGCTACGAAGGAGCGACAATGGACCTTGGACTTATCGGAGGCGCCGGTACCGGCGCCGTCATCAAAGATTCCTCTACCACTGGCTTTGCTAAAGACGTCATCGAAGCGTCGCGCGGCGCACTTGTGCTCGTCGATTTTTGGGCGCCCTGGTGCGGCCCCTGCAAACAGTTGACGCCCGTGCTTGAAAAAGTTGTCCGCAGCTACGGCGGCAAAGTTCATCTGATCAAAATCAACAGCGACGAGCATCCCGCCATCTCAGGCCAATTACGCGTGCAATCGCTGCCGACTGTTTACGCCTTTCGCGATGGCAAACCGCTCGACGGGTTTCAAGGTGCTCAGCCAGAAAGCACCATCCGCGCGTTCATCGACCGGCTGCTCGTTGACGACGCCCAAGCCGATATCGCAGCCGTGCTGGCGGCCGGCGAAGAGGCCCTGGATGCCGGCGATCTGCAGGGCGCCGCCGAAGCCTATGGCGCCATACTGCAGGACGATCAGCAGAACGTTGCAGCTCTCGTAGGGCTCGCGCAGTGCTATCTGAAGAGCGGCGACACCGTTCGTGCCAAGCACATGATCGCGCTGGTGCCGCCCGCGAGCAGCGAACTCGCCATTGTAAAAAGCGTGCAAGCGGCTCTGGAGCTGGCGGCGTTGGCGCAAAAGCCCGACGAACGTGCGGCTTTGCAAGCGCGCCTGGACGCCAATCCGGCGGATCACGCAGCGCGCCTTGATCTCGCCATCGCCATGGCGGCACGGGGTGAAAAAGCCGAAGCTCTCGATCATTTGCTCGAAATCGTGCGCCGGGATCGCAAATGGAATGACGACGCGGCGCGCAAACAACTGGTACAACTGTTCGATGCCTGGGGGGCGAAAGACCCCCTGACCGACGATGGCCGGAGGCGTCTGTCGTCACTTCTGTTCTCGTAGTCGATGACGCCAACTCGACGCCTGCAAGGAGTATGCACTTGGTCTTGATTGAACGCTATCGCAGCGCCGTCGACTTGCCACAACGCCTGGCCGTGTTTCCGCTTAGGGGCGCCATCTTGCTGCCGCGCGCGAGCTTACCGCTCAATGTTTTCGAGCCGCGTTATCTGGCCATGCTGGACGATGTCATCAGCGGGTGCCGGGTGCTTGGCATTCTCCAGCCCGCGTACGACCTGTCGCGCGAAGAAAGCACAGGGCTCAATGCGACCGAGTTGAAGCGTGTGGGATGCGCGGGGCGCGTGACGGCCTACCAAGAACTTGACGATGGCCGCCTGATGATCACGCTGACGGGATTGTGCCGCTTCGACGCTGTCAGCGAAGAGCCGTCCGATCAGCCCTACCGTGTGATGCGCGCGAACTACAGCCGCTTTATAGATGATCTGGCGCCGGGTAGCGGCGAAGATCTGGTCGATCGCCCCGGCCTCTTGAACGTGCTCAAACACTATCTCGATGAAAAGCGGCTGAACACAGATTGGTCGGCGATCCAGCGCGCGTCG
>JANNUW010000473.1:0-1112 GCA_031414095.1 Hyphomicrobium sp.
TCACTGATCCCGAACTAGAGGGCATCAAATTGGAAACGGCCGCGAAAAGGAACCTGAGGCGCTATCGCTCATGCTGAAGATGCACTTCGAGATTATTGCGGCGGACGCAACATTCTTACGGGTTGAGCGTTCCATGGACGCTAGTAACCGGTGATGCGAGGAGCGCACCGCCACCCCCAGGGAGTTAACACCATGGCCACATCAAAGAGCAAATCAAAAGGGCTCCACGATCTCTTGGAGCACGGGCTGAAGGACATCTATTACGCAGAAAAGCAGATCCACAAGTCGTTACCCAAAATGATTAAAGCTGCCGAGGACGAGGATCTCAAACAAGGGCTATCGGACCATCGTGAGGAGACGGCCGATCAGATCACGAAGCTCGAAGAAATCTTCAAACTGATGGAACTGCCGCTAAAAGGTGAGAAGTGCGATGCCATCGACGGCATCCTTGAAGAAGGCGACGGCATACTCGAGGATTTCGGCGAGACCCCTGCTGGCGACGCTGCCATCATCTTCTCCTGTCAAGCCGTCGAACACTATGAGATCACACGCTACGGCAGCATGCATGCCTTTGCCACGGCACTTGGTCTCGATGAAGTGGCCGATCTCCTCGCCGATATACTTGAGCAAGAAAAAACCGCGGACGAGAAGCTGTCGACACTTGCTGACAGCCGAGTGAATTACGCCGCCAAGGCCGGTGACGACGAACCGTCTTCTATGGGCAGCGTCAAAGGTAAGACAGCTAACCGCAGGTCACCGTCTTCAGCCACCCGCTAAGCGAGTTCTCGCTAGAAAACGCCCGTCTCGGCAAAACACTGGGGCGGGGGTTTTCGTGTCTGGATCGCATTAGTGACTTGCGTTCGCAATCCTGTCACTTGCAAAAAAGCATTATACCGTAAGATGAAACAGGGGTCGCAACCGAGCCACAGAACCGCGCGGAGAATCGAACGAATCTGAGCGCCGAGGCGCTTCACGATCTAACCTGGTTGGTTGAGCTGTTCGAAAACCATGCCTATCAATCCGTAAACCTTTGGACGACGCTGCCAGCGGCACTGCAGCGCCATATCATCGACGACAGTGATTACTGCGGCCGCGGTAAATGCAGCCACACG
>JANNUW010000474.1:0-2697 GCA_031414095.1 Hyphomicrobium sp.
GGCAAAATACGATCAGCTCATCCAGGCTGGAAAACCTGCCAAGGTCGCCCTCATCGCAATCATGCGCAAGCTCATCGTCATGGCGAACGCCTTACTGCGTGACCGGCGCAAGTGGGTGGAAATTAGCCCTTGACGAAGACGAATACTCATATCGTCTGGTTCAGAAAAGCAGGCCAAGTCACGCGCAACCCACCACAGATCGTGAAGAGCTGGCCCAGGTGCTTGCACAAATCACTGACAGCGCCTTGATGCGGAGGCAGCGGCCGCGCCGGAGCGCGCGCAGAACGCTGGCGACGGTTTTTGCTTGCATGGCATTTCTCCGAGCCCTACTCGCTCGCCCCAAGCTTTCGAAGCAAGTCCGCGATTTTATGATAGATTGGATCATGAATGTCCTTCATCGCTCAACTCAGAGCACTATATCCGGCCGATTCCTTCATATTAAGATCCGCGCCGTTTTTGACAAGATAATCAATCAACGCCCCATCACCGACACTAATGTAGGAATTTGAAGTGGCCGCAAGCTTGAGCGGAGAGCGTCCGTCGTTGTCGACAGCATTGATGTCCGCACCTTTCGCCACGAGCGCTACGGCAATTTCTAGGAACCCTAATCGACAGGCTCGCATCAATGGCGTCTGACCTTTGCCAGATTCGCGGGCCTCCTTGTTAGCGTCGCGATCAAGCAGAACCTTGACAACCTTCAAATTATTGGTTGCAGCGGCAATTAACAACGGTGTCTGCCCCGTCTGATCTTGCGCCTCAATATCCGCTCCAGCGTCCAACAGCAAATTTAGCATTTCCAGGTCGCCGAAGTTGGCAGCCAGGTGGATTGCCCTTGCTCCCCGATCCTCGCTCGGCGCTTCCAGATCAGCGCCGCGAGAAATCAAAATCTTGGCAAGAGGCACGCTTCCCTGCGCGACGGCAACATGCAGGGGTGTCCCCAGCACGAAGTCAGTTTCATCAACAGCCTGTCCTGCCTCCAAAAGAAGAACCAGGCGCTCCGCATCATTGGCTCGGACTGCCTCGTGCAAATCGCCGGCAATTGCGTTTGCTGTGAAGACCAAACCGAACAAGATAATTGATGTTATAGCGATAGAAGCCGATAGGCAGGCAAGCCAACGATTTGGGGCCACGAGACGGTACGAATGTCGTTTAGAGGAGATTAACATTGCGTTTTTCCAGCTTCTATTGACCATCTGGGCTTCTTCCGCACTGCTCTTGGCAGGTGTCGAGTCCGAGAAACAACTATGAGTTTAAAATGATGCAGTTGCAATGCAGGCTTTGTCGATGGCAGAGCTAATTGGCCAATACCGTGACGGCTGCTCTGGGCCAAAAGGCTAAGTCGCTTGCCACCACGAAATGTGCGCATTGCAACTTAGGGTCATTTGATATAAGTTCAATTCTCGCAAAGCGGTCATTCGGATGATTTTGGAGTATCCGTTTTGCTTGCATTATTGGCAGGAGGTCTGAGGAAATGGCCGTTGCCTTGCGCATATTGCTCACAGTTCTGGTCGCTGCTTTTTTTCTGCCCAGCTTTTGGAACCTTGCATCGGCGTGGGTATTCAACGCCGATTTGCGTGAAGCGTCCAATTTTGCACCGGTTGGCGTCATTGAATTCAGCCTACCTGAAGGCAAGTCCACCGGCACCGCATTTCTCATTAGCGAATGCACAGTAATGACCAATTTTCATGTGGTCTTTGGACCGTGGTACCTGACGGCCCTTCGACCCCCGTCAAGCGCAGGCAGGGGAACGTTCACCCTTACCCAAGCGACTTTGCGAAATGGTAAGCATCCCACGTCGGCAGCAATCCCGGTTATCTGAGGAGACTATACTGGTCCTGACCGACAATTCCGCAAGCCTGCAAACGACTGGGTGATACTGGCGTTGGAAGACTGCTTGGGATACCGGCATGGATATCTGCAGCCCTACGATGCAGCGTTGAACGACGAGCTTCCAGACAGAGGTGGCTTTACAGCGGTTGGTTATTCGGCAGGCCGCCAAATGGTTGACTCAAACTGTTCGATCCGCCTGGGTGCCGGCAGTGGCGCTGGTGCGACAATGCTTAATGATTGTGCGGCTTTGCCTGGCGATTCCGGTGCTCCCATTATCCGGCGAGGGACTGGCAGGGTTGTCGCAATGATCGCGGGATTCCATTCTGGCTCATCCATGAGTTGCAACTCATTCAACGGAATGGTGCACGACCCATGGGACTCGCAATGCACAAATGGTGCTGTAATCTTTTCGGCCGCTCTGATCGATCGAATCAATGTGGCAAGTTGCGCGGTTTGGGCTCAAAACCGGCTGTTACGTCTGCGTTATGATGCAGGTCCTTACGGTGTCATTGACCACCCTCTGTTAGCTAAAGCTCTCAAGAAACTCGCATTGGAGAATGGCATAGTTCAGAGCGGTTCACTGTGCGGTCCGGTATGTGCGGTTCTCAAGATGCGGACATTGGGAATTTGATATTTATTGCCAAGCCCGAATTCGCATTCCGCTCCGCCTTGTCAGTTACTCTAGCAGTATTCCTGTCAAGCCAACGGCAGCGAGATGACCGATGCCGCACATCGGTTGGGATGTCCGGTAATGGGATGGACCGGCTGCTCCCTCAGAACCAGCAGGTCAGTCTGCTAAGATTGCACCTGTTAACAATAGGAGCAGCATCCCATGGCAAATACCACAAGAACTGAACTGCATGCATT
>JANNUW010000475.1:0-3235 GCA_031414095.1 Hyphomicrobium sp.
TCCGATTGCGGCAGGCGCCGTGACGACGCTCGGCATTCCGATAGGCATAAGCGTTATCGTCTCGGCGTTCGTGCTGACCGCTATTTACGTGGACCGGGCTAACAGCACGTTCGATGCTTTGACGGCGCGCATCGCCGAGCGAGCGGCCCGCACATGAGAGGGGTATTCAAAGCCATTGTGACGGCCGGTTCGGCGTCCGTAGCAACGCTGCTGGCAGCAAGTCCGGTCTTTGCCGTCGGTGCGGTCGAGGGGGGAGCCAAGCAGTCGCTGAACAGCACTGCCATCGCCATGTTCCTGGGCTTCGTGCTGATCACGCTCGGCATCACCAAATGGGCGGCGAGCCGCACCAAGTCGGCGAGCGACTTTTATGCAGCCGGCGGCGGCATCACGGGGTTCCAGAATGGATTGGCGATCGCTGGCGACTATATGTCGGCGGCGTCGTTCTTGGGCGTGTCGGCCCTCGTTTACTCATCGGGCTTCGACGGTCTCATCTACTCGGTCGGCTTTCTTGTCGGCTGGCCCATCGTCATGTTTTTGCTCGCCGAGCGGCTGCGAAATCTGGGCAAATATACCTTCGCCGATGTGGCGGCGTTCCGCCTGCAGGCACGCCCCGTGCGCATTTTGTCGGCCGTCGGCACGCTCACGGTCGTCGCCGTTTACCTGATCGCGCAGATGGTGGGCGCGGGCAAGCTGATCGAACTCCTGTTCGGCCTCGAGTATCTCACAGCCGTCGTTCTCGTCGGCGTCTTGATGATCGTCTACGTTGCCTTCGGCGGCATGGTCGCGACCACGTGGGTTCAAATTGTCAAAGCCTGCCTGCTGTTGAGCGGCGCAACGTTCATGGCCTTCATGGTTATGCGCCAGTTCAACTTCTCGCCCGAAGCCATGTTTGCGGCAGCCGTCTCCGCCCATCCCGGTGGCGTGTCGATCATGGGGCCGGGCAAGCTCGTGTCCGATCCCGTGTCGGCCGTATCGCTCGGCTTGGCTCTGATGTTCGGAACTGCCGGATTACCGCACATCCTGATGCGCTTTTTCACCGTCAAAGACGCCAAGGCCGCGCGCAAGAGCGTGCTCTATGCAACCGGGTTCATCGGCTATTTCTACATCCTCACCTTCATCATCGGCTTTGGTGCCATCACGGCGTTGATGAGCCAGCCGCAGTATTTCAACGTCGCGGCCGATGGCGGCTACGACAAGATCGGTGGCTTGCTGGGCGGAACCAATATGGCCGCGATCCACTTGGCCAACGCGGTCGGCGGCTCGTTTTTCTTGGGCTTCATTTCAGCCGTGGCTTTCGCGACCATCCTGGCCGTCGTCGCCGGGTTGACGCTAGCGGGGGCCACCGCCATCAGTCACGACCTCTATGCCAGCGTCTTTGCCAAGGGCCGCTCCAGCGAAGCGCGCGAAGTGATGCTGTCGAAGTTTTCGGCGGTCGTCATCGGCCTCTTTGCGGTCATGCTCGGCTACGTCTTTGAAAAGCAGAACGTCGCCTTCATGGTCGGCTTGGCCTTTGCGGTGGCGGCCAGCTGCAACTTCCCAGTGTTGGTCATGAGCATGCTGTGGGGCGGCACCACGACCCGGGGCGCTGTCACGGGCGGGTGGCTCGGATTGGTGTCGGCCGTGGTCATGATGATTCTTGGCCCAGCGGTCTGGGTCAAGACGTTCGGCTACGCGTCGCCGGTTTTCCCCTACGACAACCCGGCACTGTTCTCGATGACGCTGGCATTCGTCGCCATCTGGCTCGTCTCGAGCCTCGATCGCAGCGCATCTGCCGATGCCGAGCGGGCGGCGTTCGATGCACAGTTCGTGCGCTCCGAAACCGGTATCGGCGCCGAAACCTCGGCCAGCCACTAACCTTGCGACCTAGCGACCCGCTTTGGCGGACTTAGCCGAGGCCCGTTTGGCCTTGGTCGCTGCCGCCGGGGCGTGGCTGTGCCCGTGATGTGCGCCGCCGCAGCAGCCGCCGTCGGCGCTGTGGACGTGCTCGTGCGCAGCTTCAGTGGGCGCGGCACCGTGATCGTGGGCATGATCGTGGTGGCCACCGCAGCAATCGCCGTCGTGCTCGTGGGCATGTTCGTTGGGGTCGACGAGCGCTGCCGCCATGCGCCGCTCGAGCGCGATCGACTGTTCGCGGGGTGCATCCCTGAACTCGATGACGAGTGTCATGATCTCCGCGGCAATCCGGATGTCGTCCACCTGGCCGAGATAATGCCGCCGCAAGCGCCCCTGCCTGTCAAAGATCAGAATGGTGGGCGTGGCGCGGATCTCGTAGGCCGCCATTGTTTTGGGAAGGTGGGCGCCGTCCGGCTTGTCTTTAGCGATCGGGAACGTCAGGCCGTTATCGCGAATGAAGGCCTCGAGTGCGCCAGCCGCCTGCTTGTCGGGCTCATTGAAAGCCGTGTTGAGCGCAATAACCGCCACTTCGTCGGCATTGAACGAGCGCGACAAGCGCGCCGCCTGCGGGAGCCCATGCTTCAACGAGGCTTCACACTGCATTTGAAAGGCCGTCACAAAAACCACTTTGCCTTTGAGCGACGCCAGCGTCATGGGGACATCCGTATTGAACCAGCGCTGGGTCGTGAACTCGGGCGGCGTTTCTGGATTGAGCATCATGATCCTCGCGTGATGTCTTGAGACGATTGAGCACGACGATAGCGCATTTTCACGCGCTGCGGAAAGCCCTCCATTGCGCGCGCAAAACGTACGAATTAGCGCGCATACGTATGGCCGCTGTCAAAAAGACGACATGCAAAAATAATCCGATGCGCAACGCATTTTGACGATTGCAGTTTTAACCGAATGCTGAGACCATTTAGCACATGCACTTCGTCATCGGTCGAGATCGAAGCACCGTTTAGGCTTCATCGCCCGGATTGGCGCCGGCAGAAAATTGTTTCTCATTTTGGGGGACTGCAATGCGATTAAGATCGGCGCGGCTTGACTGGCTCGGCGTAATCGTGACGGCACTGTTGCTTGTGTTTTCGACCTCCAATGCCCACGCCGCCGATGCGCTTGCTGGCGATTGCGGCCTGCCCAAACCCGACCTGAAAGCCGCGGCCGAAAACAGCGGCATGCTGGCGCAAATGATTGCCGTAACGAAACTCGCCGGCCTCGATAAACCCGATGGCGACATCGGCCCCATGACTCTGTTCGCGCCGTCTGACGCCGCATTCGAGGCTCTCCCCGAAGAGTTGCGCATTAAATTGCTATCGCCAGAAAATCGTGGCCAGCTCGC
>JANNUW010000476.1:0-2085 GCA_031414095.1 Hyphomicrobium sp.
CCTTTTCGGTGTGGCGATTGGGATCGAGAAGTTCAAAGTTGCGCAATAGCAGTTGGGACAAGGCGGCCTCCCGTGGGCGGATTGAAATACTCTTAAATGCTATGTCATCAGTACGACCAGCCGTTGTCCAGCCCGGCGATAGACGGCCATCGCAATCCGGCGGCCGGACGGGCGAGATTACGCTCCGAAAATGGGTGCCGCCGGCAGCGTTGTTGCCGACCCCTGACCGCGTTCAAACACAAATGAGAAACCGCCGTTAAGGCGAATCGGGGATCTCCGAGGCCTGGGTCTGGCAACCTGAGCACTCGGAGAACCCCATGCAGATTCGTGGTCTGCACCGTGCAATATATCGCGGTGCACGTCTTGCGTCCCGTCTCGAAACGAAGGAGCGCAGCGACGCAGTGGAGAGGCGGGACGCCGTCGCCCGCTGGCAACAGGCCCGCCGCGACGGACTGACGGCAGAGCGGGCAGCCCTGGCCGTCGCCGTGCCCCTCTCGACCCTCTATCGTTGGCAGAAGCGGCCCGAGCATCAATCGAAGCGGCCTCACAATCCGCGCCGCCCCCGCCGCTGCCCTAAGCTCGTCCTGGCGGTCGAGACCTTGCGTAAACGCTACCCCATGTGGGGCAAGGACAAGCTCGCGCCTTTGATCTGGCGGCAGGGCTTTGATGCTTCCGTCTCGATGATCGGACGTATCCTATCCGCCCTGGTTGGGCGGGGCGCCATTCTGGCCGTGCCCAACCTGAGGCGAGCATCCAAGCACGCACCGCGGCGTCACAAAAGGCTTTATGCCACAAGACTTCCCAAGAAGATGAAGCCCGCACGGCCCGGCCAGATCGTGCAACTCGACACCGTCCACATCGGGCTCGTTCCCGGCAAGACCATCCGCCACTTCACAGCCTACGATCCGGTCGCCAAATGGACCGTTGCCAAGGCCTACAACCGGGCAACCGCCGCTTCCGCCAAGCTGTTCTTGGACAAGCTCCAGGCTGATATGCCCTTCAAGGTCGAAGCCATCCAGGTCGACGGCGGATCGGAGTTCATGGCCGAGTTCGAAGCCGAATGCCACGCGCGCAACTTGAAGCTCTACATCTTGCCGCCCCGCATGCCGCAACTCAACGGCGGCGTCGAACGCTGCAATGGAGCATGGCGATACGAGTTCTACGCCACGACCGAAATGCCCGAAAATGTCGAAGCCCTGAACCCTCTCATCGACGACTTCCAAGACACCTATAACCACGTCAGGCCACACGGAGCACTTGGAGGATTAACCCCCGCAGAATACTATCTCGCCAACCAAGCCAAGCAGCACCCCGCTTCTTCTCATATGAACTGAACGCGGACATCCACTTGTCTCCCCGGGCGCGGGCGCGTAGCGTCGAGACCCGGGGTCGCGTCCAAGGGGCGGGGCACGATGATCGCATGCGCTGAGTATGATGACTGTCCGCCCCTGATCAAAATCTTCGCGGGTTGACCCGCGTGCCCAGCCGGTCGGACGCGACCCCGGCTCAGCCTGCTGCCGCAGGCTGTCCGGGGAGGCAAGCTGGGCGAGTTGTGCGGGACGGACCGCTGACGGATCGGGGCCGGGGGACAGCCTTGCGGATCGACACAATTCAGTGAGTTGGCTAATATTAGCTAACTCAAGGATTCCACCGATGTCTACGATCAACATGCTGGAAGCCAAGTCCAATTTGTCGGAGCTGGTGCGTGCCGTTGAATCGGGCGAGCAGGAAGAGATCATCATCGCCCGCAACGGCGTGCCGGCAGCGCGGCTGATGCCCTTGAAGAAAAAATCACGGGTCAGGCTCGGCGTCGCGAAGGCAAGTATGTCATCCCCGATGGCATCGACGCGGACAATCATCTGATCGCCGAGATGTTCGGCACAAAGCCGTGAGTTTCTTGCTCGATACGCACATAGTCGAAACGCCGTGTCGTTGACCATAACAGCCTGCAGTACTTGTGCCTCCCCGACCCTCTGGCCTACGCTTGCGTACAAGCGCGTTCAGCTGGATTGAGCTATGCCGGGTACGCCGTTGACCACCTGTTTCTTGCCGAGCGTGGCTGCCGTTGATCGCGGTCAATGGGAT
>JANNUW010000477.1:0-7828 GCA_031414095.1 Hyphomicrobium sp.
CCCAGCACCCAGGCCAGCACGACGCCGAGCACAATCAGAATATCGCGCGAGACCACCGCAATCGCGAGCCATACCGGCAGCAGGCCCTGAACGCCTAAGGCGACGAACATACTGACCAGCAAAAGTTTGTCGGCCATCGGATCAAGGTAGGCACCGAGTTCGGATTGCCAGTTGAAGCGTTTTGCCAGAAAGCCATCGACGCCGTCAGAAATTCCCGCGATCACGAAGAGAAAGAATGCTGCCTTGGTCTCATTCGAGACCAGCATGTAAAAGATCACGGGCACCAAGATGACCCGGCCAAGCGTGATGAAATTCGGGATCGTCAAGCGCGGCTCCGGTTCGCCGGGCACCTCAGCGCACCCGGGCCTGGATGTGTGTCCGGGCTTTTGAACTTTAGGAGGTCTTGGCCTCGCTCGTCGAGGGCGGACCGGCAACAATTACGGGCTTACAGCATGAATTACTTGATTAATTTGACCTGGAATGGCCACACCAAGCGTTGTCGGCTTGGAGGAACGCTGATTAAGCACATGATGTGCCATGGCTTTTAGTACGTAGAGCGGAGTTGCCATTGGCCCGAGGCCTGGCTCAACGTCAGACCCTGCTGCGCCAATTGACCGGCCAAAGCGGCCCCGCCGCCTGGATATTTGAGGCCCATCTGCGCGTTACGGGCCGAAATGGTGCCGACCCTCACGTCGTCGACGCCTTGAAGATCGAGAACCCGGCCGCGAATGTCATTCCACTGGTCCTGGCTGTCGAACACAACTTCGATATCGACGTCCTGACCCTGCGCTACTGCGCCGCCCGTCTTGAGTGCCTTCCAGCGGCCTTCGAGCACGCCGAGGCTGACGACGGACGCAAGTTCAAGCGCATAGCCGGTGTCGCCGTCGCTTGCCCGGTAGCTGCGCTTCCAGGAAAACGGGCCGACGGCATCGTGGCCGGCGAGCGTGACGTGAACCTGTTTAGTGGCGGGATCAATTTCAGCGATAGCCAGAACCACCAGCGAGGTTTTGTATTCCCCCTCGACGATGCGGTCGGCGCTGCCATCACCATTTTTGATCATCGCCACCGTATCGGCGTGAATGGCGGGATTGAGAGTGCCGAGCTTCGCGGGACTGACCGAATTTTCAAGGTCGAGATTTTTCCACGCTCCGTTCCAGTCTGAGTTGGGCGGCGCGAACGCAGCCTTTGCACCGGCCGCGCCCGCTTGCTGCATGACCGGAATAACGAGCAACTCCGGCGCTTGTTCAGCGACAAAAGGCACACCTTCGCGCGTCAAAACTTCCCGCACCGCTTCGCCCTGGAAAGCGAAATCGAAGGCTGCAATGTAGCGCGTCGGCGAATTCTGCTCCGAGCGCGACCGCACCCCGTCAACCAGGTCGGCAGTGCTGAGGCCCTTCAGACGGCCCAGTTGCGCATAGGATGTGACGGGCACGAGCCGCTTCAATAGCGAACGGAAAGCGGCTTCCTGGCCGTCGGCCAACGCCTTGTCTTTGGCAGCGACCGCGTTTTTGGCTTCTGCTTCGATGGGATAATTGGCGATTGTGAACACACGGTCGCCGGGCGCGGCGGCCTGTGCCGTTGCCATTTGCGTCAGTGCCGTGAGCACTACGACGGTGCGTGCCAGCCAGAATTTCGTGCGAGTGGTCATTTCTACCCTTTGCCTCAGCCCAACCCCGAACCCTTGACACCCGCAATCCCGATCCTGTGGGTACGCGGTTGCGGAGCCTCGTGTCAGCTGATACGACGCCTCATCTCCGTCGAGCAATCAGGCAAAAGTGCGGTCGGCACTCGCACGGGCAGTGAAACCGGCCTCGGGCCGCGCGTGCAATCACATTTGAGACGTCTTTCCAACTGATCCGGGCCAGCCCGGCGGCGACAGGGCCAACCGTTCGATGTCTACCGAGAAAAAGTCAGCGCCGATCACATACCGCGATTCAGGTGTCGATATCGATGCGGGCAACCGGCTTGTAGAGGCCATCAAGCCGCTGGTGCGCGCGACCCGGCGGTCGGGCGCCGACGCTGATCTGGGCGGCTTTGGCGGCTTGTTCGATCTCAAGGCCGCTGGTTTCAAGGACCCGATCCTGGTGGCCGCCAACGACGGCGTGGGCACCAAGCTCAAGATCGCCATCGATACTGGGCAGCACGCCACCATCGGCATCGATCTTGTCGCCATGTGTGTCAACGACCTCGTGGTTCAGGGTGCCGAGCCACTATTCTTCCTCGACTACTTTGCAACCGGCACTCTTGACGTGACGGTTGCCAAAAGCGTCATTTCCGGCATTGCCGAGGGGTGCCGTCAGGCCGGCTGCGCTCTGATCGGCGGTGAGACGGCCGAGATGCCAGGCCTTTACGCGCGCGGCGACTACGACCTTGCAGGCTTCGCTGTCGGTGCCGTCGAGCGCGGCGAAATTTTGCCGCGCACCGACATCGTTCCTGACGACGTTTTAATCGGCCTGCCGTCGTCGGGCGTGCACTCGAACGGCTATTCGCTCGTGCGCCGCCTTGTGGCGGAAGAAAATCTGGATTGGCAGATGGACGCCCCTTGGGCACCAGGCCGCACGTTGGCCGAGGAGTTGCTGACCCCGACGCGCATCTATGTGAAGCCGCTGCTCGCCGCGTTGAAGGCAACGGGTGGCGGGGCGCATGGGGCCATTAAGGGCCTGTCGCATATCACCGGCGGGGGCTTGAGCGAAAATTTACCCCGCGTGCTTCCCTATACGGTCGCGGCCCGCATCGACCTCGGAAAGCTGACGCCACCGGCTGTCTTCGGCTGGCTTGCTAAAGCCGGACGCTTGGACGACGCGGAACTGCTACGCACATTTAATACCGGGATCGGAATGGTCATCGTCGCCCAGCGCACGCGAGTCGATGCCGTTGTCGCCGCCTTGCACAACGAGGGCGAGCGCGCCGTCGTGATCGGCGAGGTCATAGCGCCGTCGGGCGAGCGCTCATCGGCCAAGGGCAAGGGCGATACCTGGGCCGTGAGCTATGCCGGCAAGCTTTCGCTCGACGCCTGATCGCGCCGCTTTCTTTAGGCCGACTTAGTGACAGATAAGGGTTCGACAGCTTGAGCGCGATGTCGCTGTACTGAGAGTGAGTTTATCACAAGTAAATCACAGATTAATCTCTAAAATTACACTGAATGTAGTAAAAACTATCTTGAAATCTGTGATTTTACAAATTTATACTTAGTTAAAATTCTGATTGACACTTAGTTACTTAAAAAATATTCAGTGAACATTTTAGGAGCGGCCAAAACGCACGGCGGCGACCAGGAGATAAAGACTTGCTTATATCTTGTTGCCCTTCGCAATCGAGAGCTTTATGACAGGCATCAACCTGACCCAAACCACCCTCACAGCACACGCCAGCCATGCAAGGACACCATGACCGCGACAACCGATTACATCGTCAAAGACATCTCGCTTGCCGCTTTCGGCCGCAAAGAGATTGCCATCGCCGAGACCGAAATGCCGGGCCTCATGGCGACCCGCCGGGAATATGGCGCACAGCAGCCTCTCAAAGGCGCGCGCATCGCCGGCTCGCTGCACATGACCATTCAAACGGCCGTGCTGATTGAAACCTTGGCAGCTCTCGGCGCCGATGTCCGCTGGGTTTCGTGCAACATCTACTCGACGCAGGACCACGCCGCTGCGGCCATAGCTGCCGCCGGCATTCCCGTGTTCGCCTATAAAGGCGAGAGCCTGACCGAGTACTGGGACTACACCGCCCGCATGTTCGATTGGCACGGTGGTGGCGTTCCCAACATGATCCTCGACGACGGCGGCGACGCCACCATGTTCGTGCACTTGGGCCTGCGCGCTGAAAACGGCGACACGGCGTTTCTCGAGCAGCCGGGCTCGGAAGAAGAAGTCATCTTCTTTGCGCTCCTGAAAAAGGTGCTCAAGGAAAAGCCCAAGGGCTACTTCGCCAACATCGCTTCGAGCATCAAGGGCGTTTCGGAAGAAACGACGACGGGCGTGCATCGCCTTTACATGATGGAAAAGGAAGGCAAGCTGCTGTTCCCGGCCATCAACGTCAACGATGCCGTCACCAAGTCGAAGTTCGACAATCTCTACGGCTGCCGTGAATCTCTCGTCGACGGTATCCGCCGCGGCACCGACGTCATGATGGCCGGCAAGGTCGCCATGGTTGCGGGCTTCGGCGACGTCGGTAAAGGTTCGGCCGCTTCACTGCGCCAGGCCGGCTGCCGCGTCATGGTCTCGGAAGTCGACCCGATCTGCGCGTTGCAGGCCGCCATGGAGGGCTACGAAGTCACGACCATGGAAGACGCGATCGCGCGTGCCGATATCTTCGTCACCGCGACGGGCAACAAGGACGTGATCACCGCCGGCCATATGCGCGGCATGAAAGATCGCGCCATCGTGTGCAACATCGGCCACTTCGACAACGAGATCCAGGTTGCTGGCCTCAAGAACTACGAGTGGCACAACGTCAAGCCGCAGGTCGACGAGATCGAATTCCCCGATGGCCGCCGCATCATCTTGCTGTCGGAAGGCCGTCTCGTGAACCTTGGCAACGCCATGGGTCACCCATCGTTCGTCATGTCAGCCTCGTTCACCAACCAGACGCTGGCGCAGATCGAGTTGTGGAACAACATCTCGAAGTACGAAAAGAAGGTCTACACGCTGCCCAAGCACCTCGACGAGAAGGTCGCGCGGCTGCATCTGGAAAAGATTGGCGTCAAGCTGACGAAGCTCAGCCCCGAGCAAGCGTCGTACATTGGCGTCCCAGAAAAGGGTCCCTACAAGGCCGACACCTACCGCTACTAAGTCGCTCAATTCCTTTTAGAACCCTACGAATGGCGCCCGGGGAGCAGCCCCTGGCGCCATTTTCTTGTCTCCCTCAATTCCCAAAAGTACGGCTTTCCCGGCCAAGCACGCGATAGCGTGCATTGAGCCGGGACCGCGTCCCTCAATAGCTTGGACGCGACCCCGGATCGGGCTCGTCTCACTCACGTTCGCCGCCCGTCCGGGGACGCAGGTGTTGGGCGGCCTTTGCGTTCTTTTGAGCCGTTGCGTTCCTTTGGATTGGGCAATTGGGCCACGCAAATGCCCGCGAACAAGCTGGCCAGCCGTGGCCAAGCTCCTCATAATCGTCAGGTGATTCGCTCTCGCCCGCGCTTCCAAGGCGCCGGGGGAGTTGCGAGCACGCAACCGCCGTTGACATCTTTAAAGCACATCCGCCCCATGCAATCTTCTGCCGTCATGCGCCGCCTGCACGCAGCCAAGATCGAGCTGGGCATGTTGCTCGCCGCCAGCATTTCGTGCGTCGCCGTGCTCACCATCGGCGTCGCCGCTACCAAAGACCGGGTGCCCAATGCGCCCCTTGCCGGGCAGATGCTGGCGGCGGCTTTGCTTGTCGGCGGCGTGGCCCTAACCATCATGGTGCTCGGCTACGGCCTTTATAAATCGCGCGTGAAATTACGTGCAGCACTTGCCGACAATACAGCTTTGCGACTCAATCTCGGCACTGCGGAAAGCCTCGTCAAAGCCGAGCCGCAAACCCTCGTCTATTGGGAGCACGGGCGCGGCTTGCGTATCGTCACGCAGACGCTGTCCGACGTACCAGGCCTGCCGTCCAACCAAGGTGAACTGCTGCGCTTCGGCCTTTGGCTTAATACCAGTTCGGCGCGCAGCCTCAAGGCCGCACTCGATACGCTGTTTGAGGAAGGCCGCGCCTTCAACATGATCCTGAAAACAATTGCTGGCGGGCACCTCGAAGCCGACGGACGCGCAGCGGGCGGGCGCGCCATTTTGCGCTTGCGCGATGTGGCCGGATATAAACGCGACGTCTCGGCCATCATCGACAAGCACAATAGTTTGGCGCGTGACGTCCGCGCCGGACGCGCGCTGCTCAACGCTTTGCCCAATCCCGTGTGGCTGCGCGATGGCGAAGGCCGGCTGACATGGGTGAACTCCGCCTACAGCCGGGCGGTCGAAGCCAAGGACGCGGCCGAGGCCGTGAGCGGGCAGATCGAACTGCTCGATTCGAGATATCGCCGCGCCGTCGAAAAGGCACTCAAAACCAATCCGAATTACAAGGAACGCCTGCCGTTGATCTCGGGCGGCGTCATGAAATCGCATGACGTGATCGCCCTCAATCTGGGAGACGCGGTTGCAGGTGCTGCCATCGACGTTGCCGATCTGGAATCAGCGAAAGGCGAGCTTGAACGCCAGATCGCAGCCTACGATCGCACGCTCGACCGCGTCGGTACCGCCGTTGCCGTGTTCAATCGCGACCAATTGCTGACCTTTTTCAACGAAGCATACGTGCGCCTGTGGGACCACGATGCATCCTGGTTGAAAACGCAGCCCAGCGACCGCGCCATTCTCGACCGCTTGCGCGAACGCGAACGGCTGCCTGTCGTCGGTCATTTCCGCGACTGGCAATCGAAACTGCTTTCGATCTACCAAAGCGGAGAGGGCCACGAAGACTGGTGGCACCTGCCCAACGGCCGCATGCTGCACGTCGTCGCCGAACAGCGCCCCGAAGGCGGCGTCACGTATCTTTACAATGATGAGACCGAAAAAATCGATCTCGAAAGCCGCGTCAAGTCGTTGAGCGGCGTGCAAAGTGAAACGCTCAACAGCCTTAAAGAGGGCGTCGCGGTGTTCGCGACAGATGGCCGGCTGCAGCTTTACAATCCGGCGTTCGCCCGAATTTGGAAACTGTCGCCTCGCCGGCTCGCCGAGGCGCCCCACATCGACGAATTTTCGCGCAACGCCCGCGTGCTCTACGACGATGCCGAAGTCTGGCAGCAGTTGGCGCAGGCGGTCACCTCGTTTTCTGACGAGCGCGAGCCGTCTGAAGGCCAAATGGTGCGGCCCGATAATAGCGTCATCGATTATGCCATCACACCGCTGCCCGATGGCGGCACCTTGCTGACGTTTGCCGATGTGACCGACGCGCATCTGGCCGAGCAGGCGCTGGTCGAACGCAACGAGGCCTTGGAAACCACCGCGCGGATCAAGAACCGTTTCATCGGCACGATGTCCTATGAGCTGCGCACGCCACTGACGAACATCATCGGCTTTAGTGAATTCATGACCAGTCCCGTGTTGGGCACGCTCAACGCGAAGCAAAAAGAATATCTCGACGACATTTCGTCATCGTCAAAAACGCTGCTCGCCATCATCGATGGTATCCTCGATCTCGCCAACATCGATGCCGGTGCGGTGGAATTGAAGGTCGAGACCGTCAAAACGCAAGATGTCATCGATCACGCGATATTTGGCATCAAGGAGAGCGCGGCGCGCGCCGAACTGACGCTCGATATCGCCATTGCCGACGATGCCCATGATTTGACCGCAGACGCGTCTCGCGTCGAGCAAGTGCTACGCAGTTTGCTGTCCAACGCCGTTGGCTTTTCACGGCCGGGTGGCACCGTGCAGATCACCTGCTGGCGGGAAGCCGGTTTTGTCGCCTTCTCAGTTGAGGACCGGGGCGCTGGCATCCCGAAAGAACAGCTCGCACGCATTTTCGAGCGCTTCGAGAGCCGCAGTCACGGCTCCAAACACCGCGGCGCGGGCCTCGGCCTGTCGATTGTCAAAAGCCTTGTTGATTTGCACGGCGGCGATATTAACATCGACAGCGAAGTCGGACGCGGCACCTTGGTCACGGTACGCTTCCCCGAGCGGGACACGCTCAAAACTGTTAGACCTGACTTCGACACCGACCACCAAGTCGCGGCCCTGCGAGAAGCGGCCCTGATCGACGGGGAGCCTGCTTTCGATCATGACAAACCACTGGACCGTACGGCAGGCTGACGAACGCGGCCTCGTTCGTATCGCGCAACTCATCGCCC
>JANNUW010000478.1:0-10316 GCA_031414095.1 Hyphomicrobium sp.
AGGAAGATTGAACCGCTCATTTTGGGACACTTTTCTGCAACGGATGGGGCTAACCTCCGTTGCAGCGGCCTAAAAAGAGCAGCAGCACCCGAGGTAAACACCCCGGCTGCAAAGGCCGTGCCTTCGATGGCGCGCGAAAAAGTGTGGGTTTTACCTAGCAAGCGTGGGGAGAGAGCGCTCGGCCGTAGCGCGACGCTCTCCAGCACCGCTTAGCGTCCGGCTATCGAAAGGAAATGCGTGTGCGTTTAAGGTCCTATAGCTTCGCGCTGTGGAACCGGGCCTGCCGGTGCCGCGGGTCCGCACAAAGGATGAGACGGGATGGGTCACAAATTCGCAGACCTGACATTCACTGACAACGTGAAGGTCGCGCAGGAGAGCAACGGCAGCCGCCAAAGTTGTGCGCGGATGCAGGAAGGCGCCACGCACCACGATGTGCTAGGGCCGCGTGAGGTCGCCTTCATCACCGCGCGCGACAGTTTCTATATGGCGAGCGTCAGCGAAACAGGCTGGCCATACATTCAGCATCGCGGCGGTAAGCCGGGATTTGTGCGGATGCTCGGCGACAACACGATAGGCTTTCCCGATTTCAGCGGCAACCGCCAATACGTCAGCGTCGGTAACCTGCAGGCGGAAGACCGTGTGGCGCTATTCCTGATGGACTACCCGCTTCGCACGCGGCTGAAAATTCTCGGCCGTGCCCGCTTGGTCGAACTCGACGATGAAGTGACGATGCCCAAACTTTCAGTGCCCGAAAACAGCGCCCGGGTCGAGCGCGGTTTTGTCGTCAAGGTGGAGGCCTTCGATTGGAATTGCCCGCAGCATATTACGCAGCGATTTACGCTGGCCGAGATCGAGACGGCAGCGGCGCCACTTCACGCGCGCATCGCGGAGCTCGAAAAGCAAATCGCGCAGATGCCGAAGACGGCGCCGTAAAGCGCCACTGCGCTTGGGCTTGCACACGCGTTTTGTGTGGGAGGAAATATTGGTCGGGGCGACAGTATTCGAAACTGCGACCCCCTGCTCCCAAAGCAGGTGCTCTACCAGGCTGAGCTACGCCCCGACTCAAAGATCATGCTGTGCCGCTTCGTAACGCCTAGGTCAAGGCCTGACCGCAAGTCCTGTCGATGCATCTCAGTGTTTGCTAGGGTTTGCCCGCTGCGAAGTGAGCATGCCGCACGCGGTCACCCGGTGCGATGCCAAGGCGAGCCGCCGCCCCGCCGGCAAGCTCCAGCACCGCCGCAACGGCGCCGCGGGAGCTGATTTGAGCCTCCGACATCGGCTGCGTATGGGCCTCGATACGGTGAATGACGCCGTCGGCCCGGATGAAGACCATGTCGAGTGGAATGAACGTGTTTTTCATCCACATCGTCAGCTCGCGCGAGGCGCTGTGGGCAAATAGCATGCCCTGGCTGTCGGCAAGCTTGGTGCGGAACATGAGCCCCGTGGCTTGCTGGTCGGGCGTGCGCGCAACCTCGACCTCTATGGTGATCGGACCGCCGCGTGTCTCGATCACGAGCGGCTCGGTTGCGGAGGCGGGAGTTTGACTGTGATCGAGGCTTGCCCACCAGATTCCCGCAGAGCCTGCCAAAATGCAGAACAGGGCCACCCATGGGGCAGCCCTGCTTCGAGTTGGTTTTTGGACCGTGGCCAACGGCTTAATGTTGTGCCGTCAGAACGGGCGAGGCGCCATCCGGGCGCAATTCAGCCGCCATGCAGCCCTTAGAGCCGAAGCCCCAACGGACGTGGACCATCTGGCCTGGGCGCAATTCGGTGAAACCGAATCGGCGCAGGGTTTCCATGTGAACGAAAATGTCCGCCGTGCCTTCACCGCGCGATAAAAAGCCAAAGCCTCTCACGCGATTGAACCACTTGACGGTCGCGCGCTCCCAATCACTTTCGGGTTGCACGTGGACGTGGGTACGCTGCGGTAGCAGCGAGGGATGGATGGCAGTGCTTTCGTCCATGGAGAGAATGCGGAAAGCCTGCATTCCCTTGGGGCGCTTAAGCACTTGGCAGTGCACGCGGGCCCCTTCGTAAGCGGTCTGATGCCCGCCTGCTCTCAAGCAAGTAACGTGTAGGAGTACGTCGGTCAGGCCATTATCTGGCACGATGAAGCCATATCCTTTGCTCACATCGAACCACTTGATGGCGCCTGCGATCTCAATGACCTCTAGGCCCTCAGCGGCAGCAGCTGCTTCGGCCTCGGCCTGCAAGTCCGGAAATTCCGGCGGTTGCGTAGAGTCCCCCATGCTTTTTACCCCGATTACTGGTGCTACGTTTTTTAACTCCGCCGGGTTGTTTGCGTGTCCTCAGCCCTCACCGGGACACGAATCAAATCCTGCGATGTGGTTAAGATAGGGTGCCAAGCTTGGCCTGCCAAGTTTGTAATTCGCAATGGCGCAGGACTGGCGCTAAGCAGTCTTTTCATCCACAGAGGTAATGCTTTCTAAGCGCCAGAAACTCAACGCAATTGCAGCTGCATGTGGACAACCTCAAATAAATCTGACGGCGCGATCCGTTGGCGGATCACTTGATGTGAGCGGATAGCTCAATGGCGGTCGCGGCCGCAGCCGCAGATTTTTTTTATCGAAGCAAATCGTTGCGTTGCGTTTCGCGGTGACGATGCTGGACGAGCCGGAGGAGAGCAGCTGGCAGCCTCTTTAGGGGCGCGTTTTTTCATACTTTCGTGCGCACAACTGCCTAACATGCGCGTTCATTCCCTCTTGACCGACGGCATCACCGAGCAACGGAGGGCGTTTTTGATGGTGCGCTGCGGAAGATCTGGCGCTAAGCAGTTCCGACGCAATTGAGCACGTTCAGGGAACACCGGATGCGATTTTTACATACGATGGTGCGTATCAGCAACACCGGTGCGAGCCTGCAGTTTTACACCGAACATTTGGGACTTCGCGAAGTCAGCCGCGTCGACAGCACGGCAGGTCGTTACACCCTTATTTTCCTTGCGGCTTGGGGCGACGCTGCGCGGGCGGCCGCCGACAAGGCACCTTTGGTCGAACTGACGTATAACTGGGACCCGGAGGTTTATTCCGGCGGACGTAATTTCGGGCATCTCGCCTTCGAGACAAACGATATCTATGCTGCGTGTGCACGCTTGAGCGTTGCCGGGGTTGTCATAAACAGGCCGCCGCGGGACGGCCGCATGGCCTTCGTTAAGTCGCCGGACGGGGTGTCGATTGAGCTGTTGCAAAAGGGTGCGGCGCTCTCTGTGCAGGAGCCCTGGGCCTCGATGAGTAATACCGGCTCATGGTGAGTGCTCTCGCTCCGGCGCCGCTGCGCGCGCGCTCGTCGATCGCTGTCATTGGGGCGGGTCCGTCTGGGCTGATGGCCGCTGAACGGCTGGCGCACGCTGGCCACCAAGTCGTCATTTTCGACCAGATGGCGTCGGCTGGCCGCAAATTCCTGATGGCGGGTCGCGGTGGCCTCAATCTTACGCATTCCGAGGATCTCGACACATTCATGCAGCGCTACACCACAGGCGGCGCGCTCGTCGGCGAGGCTGTTCACTCGTTTCCGCCAGCGGACCTGGTGGCGTGGTCGGAAGCTCTGGGGCAGGAAACCTTCGTCGGCTCGAGCGGGCGGGTTTTTCCAAAGAGTTACAAGGCTTCCCCGCTGTTGCGTGCGTGGCTGAAGCGTTTGGGAACGAGCGGGGTTGAGCTCCGTTTGAACCGAACCTGGACGGGCTGGGATGCGTCGGGAGCGCTCGTGTTCGCGACCGCAGAGGGCGTCGAGACGTTTGCGCCTGACGCAGTGATCTTAGCGCTGGGCGGCGCGAGCTGGCCCCGCTTGGGATCGAACGGACGTTGGGTGCCATTGTTATTTGACGCGGGCGTCAGCGTCGTGCCGCTTGCAGCATCCAATTGCGGCGTGCGCATCGCCTGGACCCCGCTCATGAAAAGCCGTCACAGCGGCGAACCCTTGAAGCGCATTGCTATTTCTGTGGCCGGTGAGACGCGCCGCGGCGAGGCCGTCATCACCCAAGACGGGCTTGAAGGTAACGTGATCTACGCTCTGTCAGGCGTCATGAGACGTTTGCTGGCTGATCACCTGCCTATTCAAATGACGGTCGACCTGCGACCCGACGATAGCCTCGAGCAGTTGAAGACCAAATTATCGGGCTTTCGCGGCCGCCAATCGATGGCGACGTTTCTGCGCAAGGCCTTGAAATTGACGCCGGCCGCGATCTCGCTGCTGCACGAGGGTGCGCGCGGCTCGTTTCCGTCCGATCAAATGGAGCGCGCGCGTCTAATCAAGGCCGTGCCGCTCAGTGTCGAGGGTTTGGCATCGATCGAACGGGCGATTTCATCCTCTGGCGGTGTCGCGCTCGACGCACTTGATGAAAATTTCATGCTGCGCGCCCGGCCGGGTGTATTTGTGGCTGGTGAAATGCTGGATTGGGACGCTCCGACGGGTGGTTACCTGTTGCAGGCCTGCTTTGCAACCGGGGTCGCGGCGGCGCGCGGGGCGGACACTTGGCTCAGGACTGCCGCAAGGCTAGGGCAACAAATGATCGAAGTCGGCTAGAACGGGAAAAAATTCCTCCTGCGATGGCATTATGGAATAAAATTCTATTCTTATTTCAAAAACCGTCTTCTAAGCGCAATTATTTTTCGCTATATAGCCGCTCTAGGAGTGTGTCCATGATCCAATCCGTCAACACAGCGCCAGTGACCGGCGGCCAGCCTGGCCCACAAAACGGCCAACCTGGCCCACAAAACGGCCAGCCTGGCCCACAGCACGGCCAACCTGGCCTACAAAACGGCCGTGCGCTGGCCGCCGCACTCAGCCTTCGCTTGGCCGCTATTGGAGATCTGCCCGAGCGCATCGGCGCTATTTTGGCGGTTGTGCCCGGCCGGATTGCATTTTCAACAAGTCTCGGGCTTGAGGATCAGGCCGTCTTGCACGCCATCGCGCAGGCCGGCGGAGCGGGCTTGCGCCCCATCGATGTGTTCACACTCGACACCGGACGCCATTTCCCTGAAACGCTCGAGACGCTCGAAGCCAGTGAGCAGCGCTATGGCCTTAAAATCCGCGTGGTGTTCCCCGATGCCAAAGCTGTTGAAGAGCTCGTAGCGCGCGATGGCATCATGGGTTTTCGCTATGCGGTTGAAAACAGAACAGCCTGCTGTGGCGTGCGCAAGGTGCAACCGCTGAACCGCGCGCTCACTGGTGCAGGCGGCTGGATCACGGGCTTGCGCCGGGACCAGTCGGACGAGCGCGCCAGCGAGCCATTCGCCACATGGGACGAGGGGCTGAACTTGATAAAGGTCAATCCGCTCGCAGACTGGACGCTCGAGCGGCTTGAACTTTACGTGAAAGACAACGCAATACCCGTCAACCCGCTGCACGCGAAGGGCTTCCCATCTATTGGCTGCCAGCCTTGCACGCGCGCCATCCGGCCTGGAGAAGATGTCCGCGCGGGCCGCTGGTGGTGGGAGAACGAAGACGGCAAGGAGTGTGGTTTACATAACCGTCCCAGCAACGCGTCAACGAAACAAAAGCCAAGCAGCGCGCCAGCGCAACCAAAGGACGTCGCGGTATGACAGCGCCTCTCTCGCATCTCGATCTCTTAGAGGCCGAAAGCATTCACATTTTCCGTGAAGCCGCCGCGCAGTTCCGCAAACCCGTGCTGCTCTATTCGATTGGCAAAGATTCGACGGTCCTCCTGCACCTTGCCCGCAAAGCCTTCTGGCCCGGCCGTTTGCCGTTTCCGCTGTTCCACGTCGATACCAAGTGGAAGTTCCGCGAGATGATCGCGTTTCGCGACAAGACCGTGCGCGATTTCGATCTCGATCTCATCGTCGAAACCAATCACGATGCCATCGCCAAGGGCGTCAATCCGTTCGATCATTCGCCCTCGGTCTATACCGAAGTGATGAAAACCGTGCCGTTGAAAGCCGGGCTCGATAAGTACGGTTTCGACGCCGCGTTCGGAGGCGCGCGCCGCGACGAGGAGGCGAGCCGTGCCAAAGAGCGCGTATTTTCGTTCCGTGCCGAAGGCCATCGCTGGGATCCGCGCCGCCAGCGCCCCGAGATGTGGCGTCTTCTCAACGGCCGTCTGGGAACTGGAGAATCGGTGCGGGTTTTCCCGCTCTCAAATTGGACCGAACGTGACGTCTGGCGCTACATCTTGCGCGAGAAGCTCGACGTGGTGCCGCTTTACATGGCCGCCAAACGTCCAACCATTATTCGCAACGGCCAGTTGCTCATGCTCGATGACGACCGCATGAAGGTGAAGCCCGGTGAAGTGGTGACCGAGCGCATGGTTCGCTTCCGCACGCTCGGCTGCTATCCGCTGACGGCCGCCGTCGAATCGGATGCGACCGACATCGATAGTGTGGTTGCCGAAACGATCGGCGCGCGTACCTCGGAACGGCAAGGCCGCCTGATCGACCACGATCAGGCGGGCGCGATGGAAAAGAAAAAGCAGGAAGGGTACTTTTGATGACCGCGCAACCTGCGAAGAAATCCGTGGTGACGCCGATGACGGCGGTGCCTTCGGTGAGCGCCCCGGCCGCCGCCGAACCACTGCTGGCCATTGGGCCAGAACTGTCGGGCATGATCCGCGTCTTGACATGCGGATCGGTCGACGACGGAAAATCGACTCTCATCGGGCGCCTGCTCTGGGACGCGACCGACCTCTACGACGATCAGCGCGAGACCCTGCAGAAGGGCAAGAAGGTCGACGGCGGTAATCCCGATTTCAGTCTGTTAATGGACGGCCTCGTCGCCGAGCGCGAACAGGGCATTACGATCGATATCGCGTGGCGCTATTTCGATACGGAGACGCGCCGCTTCGTCGTCATCGATAGCCCTGGTCACGAGCAGTACACCCGCAACATGGCGTCGGGCGCCAGTCACGCCGACGTCGCCATCATGCTGATCGACGCACGTCATGGCATCAAGCGCCAGACCCGCCGCCATGCCGCTATTCTCGATCTCGTCGGTGTCAAGCGCGTCGTGCTCGCCGTCAATAAAATGGATCTGGCCGGCTGGTCTGAAGAGCGCTTCCGCCAGATCGAGACCGATTTCAGATCGCTGTCGTGGCGCTTTGGCTTTTGGGAAGCGATCGCGATTCCGGTTGCTGCCGTCTCAGGCGACAACGTCGCCGAAGGTTCAAAAGAAATGCCCTGGTATACGGGGCCAACACTTCTGGCTCATCTCGAAAGCCTGCCGAGCCGGGTTACGGATTCGTCTGGCCCGTTCCGCTTTCCCGTGCAAACCGTTCTGCGTGACATTCGCAACGACTTCCGGGCGCTCGCCGGCACAGTCAGCTCGGGCAGCGTGCGCGTCGGCGAAACGCTGGTTGATGCGCTTTCGAAACGCAGCGCCAAGGTTTTGCGCATCGCCACCATGGGCGGTGATCTGCAGGAGGCCGGAACCGGTCAGGCCGTCGCCATTCAACTCGATACCGATCTCGATGTGGCCCGCGGCGCCGTCATGGCCAAGGCCGACAACAAGCCCGCTATCGCGCGCAGCTTGGAGACCAAGCTGGTCTGGCTCAACGAAACGCCCTTCGACCCGCGCGGCGCTTATCTCTTGCGCACCGCCACCGATCTCATTCCGGTTTCCAATCTCGAAATCCGTGCCCTGCTCGACTTGGAAACGCTCGCGTCCAATCCGTCGGCAGTTTGCGGCGTCAACGACATCGCGCTCGCCCACATTGCGCTCGGCCGGGGTGCTGCCATCGATACCTTTGCCGATGCGCCCGAAACCGGCAGTTTCATGTTGGTCGACGCTGTTACGGGGGCGTCGATAGCCGGTGGCGTCGTCACCGAAGTCAGCGCGGCTGTCGCCAAGACCGGCGCCGATACGTTTGTTCTCACGCGCGCGATCCTCGAACGCGGACTGTGCGCTGACCTCAGGCAACCGGGTGCGAATGCGTCCGGTGGCGGTAAGAGCCAAGCGAGTTTGGCATCGGCCGATACCGAGCCCGAGTTCGCGCGCCGCGCCAACGAAGTGGCGCTGATCCTGCGCGCCGCTGGCGTCGCCGTCGAGATCGAGAGCCCGCCGGATTACTCGATCTGAGCCCCGCAGGGTTTGCGCCAGCAGACCGCCGATTCCTCCACGAGCTATTCTGAAATGTCAGAAGACTTTTATCTCTACGTGCTTGTGGGCTTCGCCGCTCAAATGGTGGATGGGGCGATCGGCATGGCCTATGGCATCACCTCGACATCGGTTCTGCTGAGCATGGGGCTTCCCCCTGCCACGGCGAGCGCCTGCGTGCACGCCGCTGAAACGTTTACAACTGCTGCCTCGGGCTTGTCGCATTGGAAGCTCGGGAATGTAGATCGCCGTTTGATCTGGCGGCTGGCTGTGCCGGGCATCATCGGTGGCGTAATCGGCGCTTACGTGTTGTCAAATGTGCCGGGCGAAGTCTTCAAGCCCTACATTAGCGCCTATCTGCTGCTGCTTGGACTCTTCATCATATATAAAGCCGTGCACCGCAAACCGTCCTTCGTCGATGTGCCTCCCAACAACTTGACCCCACTCGGGTTTATGGGCGGTCTCGTCGATGCCATCGGCGGCGGCGGCTGGGGACCGATCGTGACGTCGACGCTTCTCGGGCAAGGTGCCACGCCGCGCTACGCTATCGGGTCAGTCAATATGGCGGAGTTCTTCGTCACGCTCGCTATTTCGGCTACGTTCTTCCTGACGATCGGCCTCGAACTCTGGCCCATCATCACCGGGCTCATTGTTGGCGGCGTTATTGCAGCGCCGTTGGCGGCTCTGGCCACAAAGCATCTACCTGCAAAGGTCTTGATGATCCTTGTTGGGTGCGTGATTGTGCTACTAAGCCTCAGGACGATTGTGAAGGCGATCACATGACGGAGCGTCAATCAACACGACTAGACTTGCCCCCACTCAACAGCGCTGCGAGAGCCTAGGCACACCCGTCACATGGATCTGATTTCGACCAACCTGCATTTGATTGTCGGCGGGGGTTTTCTCATCGGCTTTCTCATCGGCATCACCGGCGTCGGCGCAGGCTCGCTGACGACGCCGATGCTGATAGGCATTGGCTTTCATCCGACGATCGCGGTCGGCACCGACCTGTTGTTCGCCTCGATCACAAAGGCGAGCGCCGCGTTCCGTCATAACCGGCTTGGCAACGTCAACTGGCCGATCTTAGCTTGGCTGGCCGCCGGCAGTCTGCCTGGCGCCGCCATTGTCGTCGGTTGGATTTAATTTTCGCAGGCAGATACCCATCTTCTCGCTGCCGCGATCCGCAAGGTTTTGGCGGTGGCGCTCGTCTTCAGCGCGATTGCAATTGCTTTAATGCCATTCTTGAACCGGAAACAGCCCGTCGAAAATGGGGATTCGGCAAAAACACCGGTGCGCAAGATGCCCACGATCTTGTTTGGGTTGTGCCTGGGCGGCCTGGTCGCGCTGACGTCTGTGGGCGCTGGCGCAATTGGTGTGTCGGTGCTGACAGGGCTTTACCCGAGGTTACTCGCCCGCAGGATCGTCGGGACAGATATTGTTCATGCCGTGCCTCTGACACTTGTGGCGGGGCTCGGTCACGCCGGCATGGGTAATCTCGACGTGACGTTGCTGTGCGCGCTGCTCGCCGGCTCGGTGCCGGGCATTCTGATTGGTTCGCGGCTCACGGGGCACATTCCCGACTGGCTGTTGCGCATTGTGCTCGCCATCGTGCTCACGTACGCAGCCTATCTGTTGATGAATAAATAGCCTTCGCCTTGCACCGCTGCGGCGCCGTCCTATAGTCCAGCATGATTGATAAACTCGAATTCCTGCTGGCTCTGTCTCGCGAGCGCCACTTCAGCCGCGCGGCCGAAAGCTGCGGCGTCAGCCAGCCGACGCTGTCGGCTTCGGTGAAAAGCCTGGAAGAGCAGTTGGGCGTGCTGATCGTCGAGCGCGGTTCGCGCTTTATCGGGTTTACGCCCGAGGGCGAGCGCATCCTCGATTGGGCCCGCCGTATTGTCGGCGATGCGCGCACCATGCGCCAGGAAATCGATGCGCTGAAGCTCGGCCTCAGCGGTCAATTGCGCCTCGGCGTCATCCCAACGGCTCTGCCTTTCGTGCCCAATCTCTCGCTGCGCTTCAAAGCCAAGCACGCCGGCGTCGGCCTTGCGGTTCTGTCCATGACGTCGGACGCCATCCTATCAAAACTCGACGACATCGAACTCGATATCGGCATCTCCTACATCGACACCGAACCCTTGCAGCGTTTCCACACGGTCCAGCTCTACGAAGAGCGCTATGCACTTCTCGTGTCCCCCGACAGTCCGCTAGCAAAGCGCCAGTCGATCACGTGGTCGCAGGCAGCTAGGCTG
>JANNUW010000479.1:0-2420 GCA_031414095.1 Hyphomicrobium sp.
AAATCATGATCAATCCGGCTTTTCTTCATCTGCCGTTCATGTTCGAAGGTTGAATTTGCTCATCATAAGCGAGTGGCCTGGAAGCGGGTTCGGGCGAGAGATAATTTAACGCGGCGCGGCCCCCAAGTAACGCGGCTCCGCCGCAGTAAAACAGGAGCGTATGGTGTCTCATTTTACTCTTGCAGCTGTTGCCGCCGCAGTGGCTCTGTTGGGTGCAGGTTCGAGCGTCCGCGCCGGTGATTTGGGTGACGGCGGTTATGGCCAACCCCGGCCGTACTACAGCGGCCAATATGATCATCAGGACAATTCTTATAACCGTCACGCCGACGTTGATGACGACGATGACGATGACGACTATGAGGATACCGCAGAGGGCAGTGCTGACTACGAGTTCGAGCATTACGCCGAGCGATACATCGAACGTGGACCCGTCCATCGGGGCTCGACCAAGGACGATTATGTCCCCGCGCCGCGTGCCCGAGGTCCGATTGTGCGCCCGCACCGTGCCGGCTGTGTTGCGGGTTGGCAGGTTAAGAAGAGCTTGATCAATGACGGCTGGGGTCAGTTCCGTCTGAAGAACTTCGGCCAAGGTGTCGCCGTGGTGCGGGCCAAGCGCGTCGAAGACGGCCGGCCGTTCGTACTTAAGATCGACGGCTGCACGGGCGAAGTGCTGTCGTCTATGCCCGTTGACGGGCGCCGTTGGGAAGGCCGCGAACAGCGCCGCTTCAGCTACCGCGACTAGGTTTACCGTAGTATCTCTCTCAGTGCATTTCATCCCCGGCCGGGCAGTGCCGGGGATGTTTTTTGCCCGGCTCCCGCGTTGCCCCTTACGCACCTCTGCGCAATCGTGATAGCGGTTTGATCAGTCGCTTCGTGAGCTGAAATCCGTACCAAGCTTCAAGCTGGCTGAGGGGTCATTGCATGGAACTCGTGTCGCTCGCCCACAATCCTGTCCCGGGCGGCGCTACGGCTGGTCTGTTGCCGAGTTTCGACGGCGTGCGGCTGCGTTATGCACGCTGGAACGCAACGCGGGGGCCGCGCCGCGGTACGGTCTGCCTGTTTGGCGGGCGTGGCGAATTCATCGAAAAATATTTCGAGGTTATCGCCGATCTGCGCCGGCGAGGCTTTGCAGTGGCGGTGCTCGACTGGCGCGGCCAGGGCGGATCGGAGCGCCTGCTGCCCGACATGCGCCGTGGACACGTTCGCGATTTTGCCGACTACGACCGCGACCTTGCCACATTCATGAAAGAGATCGTTCTGCCCGACTGCCCGCCGCCCTATGTGGCGCTGGCGCACTCGATGGGCGGGCATATTCTGTTGCGTAACGCCGTGCGCCCCGGCTCTTGGTTCGAGCGCATGGTGCTGGTGGCTCCGATGATCGCCATCGATCCCGAGCGCGTCGGCTACCCCGTATGGTTCACCCGGGCCTATGGCGAAGCCGGCACCTTGCTGGGAGCGGGCACATCGTACGTGCTGGGCGGCCGGCCCGAGGCGGCAGAACAGGCGCCTTTCGACGGCAACCTGCTGACGTCCGATCGCGAACGTTGGGCCCGCAACAAGGCCGTCCTCGATTATGCACCCGAACTAGGGCTCGGATCGCCGACCATCGCGTGGCTACGGGCCGCCTATCGCTCTATGGCGCGGATTCAAGACCGCGATTATCCCGGTGCAATCCAGGTGCCGATGCTGTTGTTCGCCGCTGGCCGCGACAAGGTCGTCGCCACGCGCGCGATTGAAGATTTTGGTGTCGGCTTAAAAGTCGGCAGTCAACTGCTGCTGCCTGGCGCGCGCCACGAAATCCTGCAGGAGCAGGACGCGATCCGCTTGAAATTCTGGGCAGCGTTCGATGCTTATCTCGGTGTACACGAGCCCGCGCAGGGCGCGCACTACGGATAAAGGATCGCTGCGCGGAACCTATTTGGGCGAGGTGATGCCGGCGAAGTGCGTAACTTTGTTGGAATCGCAGACATACAGCCAGTTGGCATCGAACAGTTCGCCGTCGCGGATGAAACCGAATGTCGCCGCCGATTTGGTGGGCCGCCAGAACAGGGCGGGCGCAGGAGTGACGCCGGGTTTGTCCCACTCGGGTTCGACGAAATTGGCAATCGGCGTCCAGGTAATCACGTTATTTTCCTTGCGGGCAACCTTGGTCCAGTTCTGGTCGTCAGTCAGGGCCCGTCATGGCACGGCCGCCTTGGATTGCGCAACGCACTTTCGACGGCCCGCAAGGCTGGGGGCGGCATTTCTTGAGGGAGTGACTGCAAAACAAGGCCGTCTTCCGCGTCTCCTTGCCGGCCGGAATAGCCTCAATGGGGTCTTGCACCCGGCCGCCTGATCGCGGATAAGCGGCCCGGGAGGTTGGCGGCGGACGCATCCCTCGCCAACCGGGTCAGGTCCGGAAGGAAGCAGCCCTAACGATC
>JANNUW010000480.1:0-3454 GCA_031414095.1 Hyphomicrobium sp.
GCGCGGCACGGCGGTGGCCCGATAGTGCGGTCTGATAGGCCGTAAGCAAGCGGTCGCGTTCGGTTTCCCATCGCAACAAGGCGCTGGCTCTCGTCTGACCTTCCGTCGCCAGCTGCGCACGCAAGCCGTCATCGTCCAGCAGTTCGGCCATCGTGCGCGCCAGATCGGCGGGGTCGTTGTCGCGCGCGTAGAGTGCCGCCGTATCGGCCACCTTGCGGCCCTCCATCAGGTCGAACTGAACGAAGGGAATGCCAAGCGCCATATACTCGAACACCTTATTCATGGAGATCTTATCGTTATAGGTGTTCTTGGGGTCGGGTATGACGCCGATATCGAACGCCGACAGCGATTGCAGGAGCGGCTGGCCCGACTGAAATCCCGTGAACGTGATAAAGTCTTCGAGTTGCAAGTCGCGCGTGAGGCGCTGAAGGTACGGCAGTTCCGTGCCCGAGCCGACGATGGCGCACTGGACATCGCGGCGGCCGTTGCCGTGAATAAGCTGTGCCATGGCCTTGATCAACAAGTCGACGCCGTCCTGAGCGCCCATGATGCCGACGTAGCCGGCGAGATGCTGTCGGCCGTTCTTCAAAGCCGCGTTGGCCGTCACCCGTTGGAAGCGCGAGACGTCGGGAATGGAGCGCACGACGAAAACGCGCGAGGAGTCTAAGCCGCCGCGATCAATCGCGATTTGCTTGAAGGTGTCGTTGGTCGCAATCGAGACATCGGCCGTTGCAAACGTCCAGCGCTCAAGCGCCAACAGGAGCGTATGCATGACGCCGCGGCGGCCGAACTTAGCTTCGAAAAGTTCTGGATTGATGTCATGGTGATCGAAGATGAACGGTTTGCCGAACAGATACTTCCAGAACGCGCCGATGAGGAAGATCAGATCGGGCGGATTGCAGCCCTGAACGACATCGAAGCCGACTTTGAAGTAGGCCTTGATCGACAGCGCAAATTCCCAGGCGAGCGCCCAGGAGTATTCGAGCGCGTATCCAACAACGCCGTCGGCCTCGTAGGGTAGCGGATGGCGAAACACATGGATGCCGTCGAGGAGTTCGTAGCTGCGCGTGTACTGTCCGCCTTTGGGGCATACGACCGAAACGGTGTAGCCCGCATCGCGCAAAGACTGGGCTTCCTGCCACACCCGGCGATCGAGCGGCATAGTCAAGTTCTCGACGATGATGAGCACGCCAGGATTTTTTTGCACGGCTTAAACGCTCCACCCGCAAATCGGCACGGGCCCCCATGCCCGCACTCGTTTGCGCGTGTCATGGTGCGATAAAGTGATGAAAGAAGTCCTCAACGGTTAAGGCCAGTAACTGGCTATGAAGTGTGCCGGTTTGAGACACCTCGCGGGCGCCTTAAATGGACTTGCGTGCTGGCCCGTTTATTGCGACGAAAGCGAGGACTTGGGCGTTAGTAACTTTTTAACGTTTCAGTAGGGACGGCGTTTCATGTTCAAAATTCAGCGGACTCCGGCATGGCCACCGGCCCTTGATTTGTCGACGGTGCGAGAAACGATCGCATACATGGAAAGTGATTTGCGGCGCGTCCCAGGCCTCGAAGCCGCAGCGCGGGCGCTGCAGACCGCTATCGGCGAGATCGAGGCGGCTGAGCGGTCGATGCGGCCGAAATCGTACAAGATGCTCGGTGCCCGGTTTCTATCCCGGCGCTGAAGTTTGCCCGCGCGATGTGGAGCAATGCCGCCAGTCGAGCATGACAACAATCAGTGATCGCATAATGATTGCCGCCTACTAAAGACAGCGTTTCATTCAAAAATACGACGCATCTTAAGCAATCGTTAGCCACAGCCGGTTAGCTTGATCACGCAAGGTAGCACGCGGCGGGATCAATGCTCGATAGAGTTTTTTCAAAGGCCAACGGCCGCTCGTTGATGGGCGATTACGCTTCGTTGCTGGCCGATGCTTCGCTGCGCGACAAGGCGCGGAGCGCCGAAAATGCCGCCCGCATCGAAGGCGAGCTGGCCAACAAGGTCAAATCTGAATTCATTTCGAACATGAGCCATGAGCTGCGCACGCCGCTCAACACGGTCATGGGATTTTCCAAGCTTCTAACCGAGCACGGCCGGCGCAAGCTGCCGGAAGACGATATCGTCGAATACGCGCAGCTGATCCACGACGCAGCCAGCCATCTTTTGACGATCATCAACGAGATCCTCGATATCTCGAAAATGCAGAGCGGCAAATATACACTCGATGCCCGCGAAGTCGCGCTCGATGAGGTTCTGGCGGGGGTCGTCAACAACATGCGCCCGGCGGCAGCAGAAGCCGGCGTTCAGGTCGATGTCGTGCAGCAACCTTATCGCCTGCCGCTCGTGCGCGGCGACGAGATGAAATTGCGTCAGGTCTTCAACAACCTTATCAGCAACGCCATTAAATTTACCGCCGGTAAGGGCGCTGTCACGATCGAAGCCGTTGCACGTGGCGACTCGGGCGTCACCGTGCACATCCGCGATACCGGCGTCGGCATGACGCCCGATGAAGTGCGCATCGCCATGACGCCGTTCGGACAGGTGGATGGCCGCCATTCGCGCTGGCGCGAGGGTACCGGCCTCGGTCTGCCGATCGCCCGCTCGCTCGTTGAGCTGCACGGCGGGCAGCTTTCACTTACGAGCGTCAAAGGCGCCGGCACGGAAGTGACGATTGAATTCCCGCCAGCAAGCCAGGTTTCGCTTTTCGAAGGCCGTCACATGGCATTGGGCCCAGCTTGATGACCCGCGCCAGCATTATTTGCACCAGACATAAGCCGATTAGGACATCGTCGCCATGAATGCTCTTCTGAAAGACACGCTCGTGCCCACCACCGATGCATCCGTCGGGCGTATTGTTTCGGTGACCGGCTCGAAGGCCATCGTCCTGCTAGATGGCCGTCAGCAGGGCCGTATCCAAGGACCGTCTGAACGCCCTGAAATGGGAACGCTGCTCGCGATCGATACGCCCTCGACATGTGTGCTTGCGATCGTATCGGCTCTGAGCGTACCGGTTCCCGCGCAACGCGATGGCGACGCTGAAATCTGGATCGCCGAGCTTGGCCTCGTCGGCGAACTGTGGCGCGGATCAGACGGAACGCCAGCGAGCTTCAAGCGCGGCACCACCATTTATCCCTCGCTCGGCGATCGCGTGCGTGTCGCCAGCAAATCCGAATTGCAGATCGCGTTCTGCGGAACCGGCGCGGGCTCGGTCCGCGTCGGGTGCATCCGGCAGGACAACTCGATCGCGGCCATGGTCAACGTCGACGACCTCCTCGGTAAGCACTTTGCCATTCTGGGCACCACCGGCACCGGAAAATCGTGCACGACCGCGCTCATTCTGCGCGCGATTTTGGAAAAGAACCCCAACGCGCACATGGTGCTCTTGGACCCCCATAACGAATACGCGACGGCCTTCGGCGACTGGGCCGAAGTCATCAGCCCGCGCAACATGCAATTGCCGCT
>JANNUW010000481.1:0-3983 GCA_031414095.1 Hyphomicrobium sp.
GCCAGTGTTCCGCCCAGAGCCTCGACGCGTGCACGCATCCCCGTCAGCCCCAGGCCATCTTTGCTGACGTTTACCGGCTCAAATCCCGGCCCTTTGTCAGAGATCTCAACGACAAGCTGTTTGTCCAGATAGGCCGCCACGCTCTGTTGCGCGCCCTGGCCGTGCTTGTAGGCGTTCGACAGTGATTCTTGTACCACCCTATAGACGCAGACTTTAAGTGCTTGCGCGACATCACTTGGCAAGCCACGCGTCTCGATGCCGACCTTTGTGCCGGTCTGTTCTTGATGCAGCGTAACGGCCAAGGCAATGGTATCATTCAGCGTCTCGGAGCCGAGTTGAGGCAACGATAGCCCACGCGAAATATTGCGAAGCTCGGTCAGCGTGTCGGTTAAGGCGACGCGCATCTGTTCTAACTCGTCAGTTCCCTTTTTGCCGCCCGCGCTGCGGATGATTGGCGCAAACTTTCCGATGCGAAGCAGTGAATAAGTTAAAAGCTGAGCGGGCCCGTCATGGAGATCAGCCCCAATTCGTTGCAGCGTTCGCTCGTTAACTTCGGCGGTCTTCTCGTTTGATTGCTGGAGCCGCCCGCGCAATTCCTCATTTTGTTGCAGCGAAGCGCTCAAAGTGGCTAAGGCCGTTTCAAGAATTTTAGCTTGCTCTGCCCGAGTTCTAAGCTCACGCGACAGTGCAGCTTCGGCATTGCGCGTGGAGACGATAAACGGCTTGGCGACAAGTATGTAAATCAGCGGACTTGAGAAGATCGTCAGCAGTATGCAGTCGAGCAGGCCCTCCATAATCACCGGGCGCGAGAGCTGCCATCCCGATAGCATGCCCATAATCAGTGCTTCGACAAAGAAGTGAATAAGCCCGATCCAGCCGACCATGACCAGCATCTGGTTGGTGTCAGCGTCCCCGGCGCACGGAAGTCTCAATACTTTTTGCATGGATCTGCCCGCTTAAACACTCGCGCAGTTAAATTTAATACTTAAGTATAATACAGATTGGCTGCCAGTTACACTTGGTTGAGCCCCCTCATGTGGTGCGAAACTGCGACATGGTGAAGATTGGCACGGCCCTGGCACATACTAAAGCGCCTCAGAAGTCCGGGTTCGCTTGAAGACCAAAAAAACTGGTCACGGCGCGACGCTAAGCCGTGCGCATTCGTAGCTCGGCCTTGTCGCCAAATTCAAGGTGTCGAGCGATCCGACCACAGAAATGGCACGCGGCGCAGGCCAAGGGGACATAAAGCGCGGGCTTTCGAGCTTCGCGCCTTTTTTTGCCGCCGTCGTGAGGTTTTGTTGAGCAATGGCTGGTGGGGCTGGGATCGGCGGCGCATGGTTCGCGAGGTTGCCACAATCATTGCGCACACCGTCACGGGTGGGCATGGTAGTTCCGTGCGACACATATGGGGCAGTTCAGGGGCGGCCGTGTTTCGGGCGGCAGGCTAACGCTTGCCGGCGAACGGTGCTATGCAGCCGCGCGAAGCACCTGACTTGGATTTTGGATCAAATCGGGCATTCCGGGACGCGAGGGGCGGCAGTCGACGATGCGCAATACCATTGCGGTGATGAACACCAAGGGCGGGGTCGGAAAATCCACGCTGGTGATGGCGCTGGCCGAAACCTTGTCGGCCTATCATGGCAAGAATGTCCTCGTTATCGACAGCGACAGTCAGGCCAGCGTCTCATCCATGCTGATGACGGTCGCCAACCTGCATCGTCTGCAAAGCGAAGGCGCCACCATCGTCGATTACCTGATCGGCCGGGTGCTTCAAAAAACCGAACCGCAGTGGACGAGTTTCGTCGTTCGCAATGTGTCCGACGTCGACGAAGCGCGCACAGTGTTCGTTATTCCAAGCGACATGCAGTTGACGCTGTTTGAGCGCGAAGTGTCGAAAGAAAGCCTGCACGCTAATCTGCGCCAGGCGATCAGCTCGCTGCTCAACGAAGCGCGCAATGTCTTCGATATCGTACTGATCGATTGTCCGCCGGGCCTTTCGGTGCTGACCGAGAGCTGGCTGCGCGAGGCCGACTTTCACGTCTCGCCGACGAAAGCGGACTATATTTCGCTGTGCGGGCTCGAAGTTTTCCGGCGCTTCAAGGCGCTCAACCCGGAAATGGGGTTCGCGCACAATCTGGGCGTCATCATCAATATGAAAGATGCGCACTCGGTTTCTGAGCAAGATTACCACGGCTGGCTCGCGGCCGACGCCAATAATCATTGCTTCGCCTGGACATTGCCGCGCATGAATGCGTTGCAGGATGCGGCGCGCTTCCAGTCCAGTGAGCGCTCGTTCGTGGCGAAGTACCCTGGTCTCGTCGGCGATGCCGTGCGTGGATTGGCCGTCGAAATTCTCGAGCGCATGGCACAGGCGCCGATGCCCGTTGCGGCTGGGGCAGGTTCGGCCAATACCAACGACGATTCCGTCCTCGCAACCGCCGCTCAGTAACAGCTCCCATTTTCAAACGCGGCACGGCGCGCGGCTACTACGCCGCCGGTGTCAGGTCCAGCACGCGGGTGGCCGGCTGCATATCCTCGTAGCCTTGCGCCATGAGCCGGCCCTGCGAGGCGTCGGCGATCATCACGATGCGGGTCATCGAATTGAGAACGGGCGCTCTCAGCCACGGCAGCGCCGCGTCGAATTGGGCTTCGACCGCGTGCATCTGACAAGCCCTGCCCGCGCTGTCGGCGCCGCGCGGACGGCCGTGCCATCCGGCTGCTTGCCAGTGGTTGGAGGCGACATTGGGCCCATCATGGAGGTGCGCCTCGGTTTCCTTGCGCTCGATCACGCAGGTCTCGCCTGGCTTCAACCCGGCGAGAGAAAAAATTCCTGGCGTCGAAACCGGTCTCTCGATCAGCATGGCGCGGGCGTCAGCATAGCTAGCCGCCGTTTCAAATACTTCGCGCAGCAAATGCGCGGGCATCTGGTGCGGCATGTTCCAGACCCGGCGCCGGTTTGCCGCCCAGTCAAGATAAAACAGTCCGCTCGATTTGCGCATTGGCGCTTGATTGAGCGCGGCTGCAAAGCGTCCTGGTGCAGAAGCCGTCAGGACGCCCGTGTAGCCCGGCCAAGTCAGCGTGACATAGACCCCAGATTTGCCGGCGACGCGGGCCGCCACCACGTTGCGACCGAGCCCCTTCGTGGTCCAATCAAGGACGCGGACAAGTCGCGCCGAACGTCCATCGGGGGACGGGGCAACGCGGTTCGTACAACCCCATTCGTAGTTGATGGAAAAGAAAATCGCACCGGGACGATTGATAACGGCGGCGATTTTTTCAATTTCGTCCAGGTGCGCGTTGTCCCATTTTTTCAGCCAGCGCCGCGAAATCCCGTCGAGCTGACGCAACACCGCTGGCGGCATGCGGGCCGTTGCCGTTTGCAACAGGTCGTGGATGCGCTCGCCGTGAGCGAGCAGCGTTTCAAGCGGGAAGGCTGGGCTGCAATCCTGCACCGGAATGTCGACGAGACCGCTGGCCGGGTTCATTTTTACAAGCGCGTTTGACACGATGAAATGATCTCAAATTTCGACGGGACGCGTGGCCAGGGTGAACGAACTACTCTTTTGAGGGCAACGGGGCGTCTAAATGGCGGGCTGCATCGAGCGTCATCAACGGAACGCCGCTCTTGATCGGGAACGCCAATTGCGCCTGCCGGCTGATCAGCTCTTGATTCTCAGCGTCGTAGGACAGCGTGCCCTTTGTTACCGGGCAGACCAGCAGCTCGATGAGCCTGCGATCCATCCGCTGGACATTGGTATCGGCACCAGTTTCCTCGCTCGGCTCGTCCATGAGGTTCGCCTTACTGCAAAGTTCCGCCGGTGCCGCCATGAGTCGCGAGTTCCATCTCGGCGAGCGCGACGAGCACTTCGGCGCGGGCTTTCAGATCGCTGGCTTCGAGCAACGCCTGCTTTTCTTCCGCACCATAGGGGCTGATGATTGACAGTGTGTTGACTAGGAATTCGCTCGACGCGCGCTGGATCGCC
>JANNUW010000482.1:0-12390 GCA_031414095.1 Hyphomicrobium sp.
GATCGAGACGATCAACAAGATCGTGCGCACGAGCCGCCAGATGCTGCACGAAATCGGCCGCGAGCCGACGCCCGAGGAGCTGGCCGAAAAGCTCGCCATGCCGCTTGAAAAAGTGCGCAAGGTTTTGAAGATCGCCAAGGAGCCGATCTCGCTCGAAACGCCGATCGGCGACGAGGAAGATTCGCACCTCGGCGACTTCATCGAAGATCGCAATGCAATTTTGCCGATCGATGCGGCCATTCAATCGAATCTCCGCGAGACGACGACGCGCGTTTTGGCGTCTCTCACGCCGCGTGAAGAGCGCGTCCTGCGTATGCGCTTTGGCATCGGCATGAACACCGACCACACGCTCGAAGAAGTCGGCCAGCAGTTCTCCGTCACCCGCGAACGCATCCGCCAGATCGAAGCCAAAGCGCTGCGGAAGTTGAAGCACCCGAGCCGGAGCAGGAAGCTGCGGAGTTTCTTGGATAATTGAGCATGTCCAATGAATATGAAGTTCTTAGCAACGCGCCAGTTCGAGAAGGCTTAATAGATCTGCGCGTGAACTTTGGCTCCACTCCGACGCAAGACAACTTTCGATCGATCGCGGAAGAGTTGAAAGATGCCTATCCTGAGTGTTCAACTCTCCAAGGCATAGGCGCGCATTTCGAATTTAACGACAGCGGTGTCACACAATCGGCCCTGACAACATATCGTGGGGTATTGCTCACCTCTCGCGATCGGACCTTTGTTTTTCAGGCTCAGGTCGATGGTTTTACAGTTAGCCGCTTGCGGCCCTACACGGAATGGAAAGATCTTCTCGATGAAACCAGAAAATTATGGACGGTTTTTAGTGCTCATACACAACCTGTAGCCGTAACCAGGATAGCGGTGAGATACGTCAATAGTTTCGAACTGCCAGGTCCAATTTCCAATCTTCGGGAGTACTTTGAGGCCCCGCCCGAGTTGCCGTCAAAGCTCGACTTTGGCGTAAGTAGTTTTCTATCGCGCCTGCAGATTCCCGATCCTGAAACCGCTTCGACGGTCCTTCTTACTCAGACGATGGAGGGAAGCACCAGTGAGCTCTACTCCTTCGTTTTTGACATCGATGTATTCAGAGTTCAAGAGTTTGAAACTTCCCAGCAGAGGTGGTGGGATGAACTTCAAAAGTTGCGAAATTTGAAGAACAGAGTATTCTTTTCAAGTCTTACACCGAAGACGATAGGGCGCTTCAGATGACAGCAACCGCACCTTCAATTTTTGGATTTTCGGGTTTTACAAGAATGTCCGGTGGCGGGCAAAGTAAGACAGCCACGCATATTGGAAGTCAGCTTAGGGCAATCTCGGCACATAGAGATAGCGCAGCGTACGTGCAATTAAGTAAATATGCGGCAGCTCGCAAATTGAAGGAAATTGCCTCGCTGTGCTCGGGTTCCAATTGGGGAGGAAACGATGAAGGAGGTATCAGTGTTCAGACCGTTGATGAAGCCTTGACGTTGCTGAACACCTTACCGCAGGCTTTTAACAGCCCCGAAATCACCCCAGAACCAAATGGAGCAATGGCTTTTGAGTGGCGATCTAAAGCATCTAGAATTTTAGTAGTCAGTGTGTCTGGCAAAGGTATCATTGAGTATGCAGCGCTCAGTGGTCCAAATTCTTTTACTCACGGGCGTAGCGCATTCGCAGGTGACCTGCCGGATGTTGTTTTCAGACTGCTAGAAGCCGTCAGGGCCTAGTTTGCTATGCACGACAGACCGGTTGATGATGAAGAACCGCTAGCGCGCTTTGTGCTCGACAAGGCCTATTACCGGCCATCCGATCAGACAATAAAGCACAATGCTTTCATGCCCTCAAAGACTCGTGATGTCTCAGTATTTCGTACGCTAAACCTGTCCAACGATGAAGCGCTGGGGCTTGGCCACGAGTTCGTGGCAAAACCTCGACAAAAAGAACTCTTGGGTTACGCGTCGCTTAAAGCAAGCAGCGTACGGCAAGTTGCTCTGGACGTTAGCGGTACAGAACTCCCGCATCCTCGACATGCAAATATTGCCGGGTGGCCTGGCGGTACGGAAGATAGGCTTCTTGCCATAAAGTTGGCAGCCGTGGCTTTGTTAAAGCTCGTCTAAACGCAGACCCAGTCGATGTGGGCCGTTTGGACTTGTCCGTGGATGGCCGCCTGCTCGCTCCGCTCGCCCTGCGCTTCGCTTGGGCGCGGCCATGACGGTATTGGGGTGATGTTGGCCTGACCCTCCGTTCTTGAAAGACCACACGTTCCGGCCTAATCTCCCGGCATGGCTACACACACCATCGAGATCGATGAGACGACAGCGGCGGCGTTAGAGCGGCGCGCTAAAGCTCGCGGACAAAGCGTTGCGGAAGTCTTGGCAGATTTGGTGGCAAGTGACGACGGTCCAATAGACACGAGCACGGCGCAGGTCGCAGAACTTGAGCGCCGCTGGGATCAATTTATCAAACAACCAACTTCAGTGCCTCACGACAAAGTTGTGCGCTGGCTTGAAACTTGGGGCACGACAGACGATCGCCCACGGCTAGGCAGATGATCCTCGAATGGTCGGATGACGCGCTGACCGACCTTGAGCGATTTGCTGATTTTCTGCACCATAACTATCCTGCGGTCGCGCCCATCGTGGCACGCGAAATCATTGCCAAAACCGAAGTTCTCGTTCGCCATCCCAAGTTGGGAAAGCCTATCGGGGGGACCAGTCACTTCCGTCAGATCGTACTGGAGGTCCTGAACGCGCCGTACGTTTTCCAATATCGGTTTGACGGCGAGCGGCTTGTGATGCTGCGCGTTTTTCATGGCCGCGAAACGCGCGAGTGAGTATTGTCTGGCCGACTTCTTTCGAGGAGCACCCCCCCATGCCCACCTCCGGACCATTCAACTTCGACTTTCTCGAATCCTTTGGGGTGCCGCTGCGGCGGTTCCGGGCGGGGGAGACGTTGTTTCAAAAGGGCGAAGCCGGGGACAGCATGTATCTTGTCCTCGAAGGCCGCGTCGACATTCGCATCGGCGACAAAATTGTCGACGCCGCCGGGCTCTATGCCATTATCGGCGAAATGGCAATTCTTGACGCTGCCCCGCGCAGCGCGACGGCGATCGGCGCGACTGCGGGCGAAGTCGCGATCATCGACCGCCAGACCTTCCTCGATCTCGTGCGTGAGAACCCGTCGTTTTCGCTCTACGTCATGCGCGCCATGGCCCAGCGCATCCGCAAGATGAACGCTCTCTAAGCTGGCTCGCGCCGACTCCCCTCCGGGGAGCCGGCCGGCGCTCGCGAAGGGATGTTGGAAGACCGAGCGCCAAACGCGCAAAGTAAAGATCGCCCGCGGAGTCTGACCCTGAAACATTGTCTCGCGTCCACTGCGCAAAAAAAGCCGCCCCTCGAAAGAGGGGCGGCTTTTTTTATTTCTTGAGCGCCTCAGCGCTCGCGAGCGGCGGCCGGCTCCTCCAAGGGAGGAGTCCGCCGCGAGCCAGCATCAAGCGGCCTGGATGTTACCGACGGCAACCTTGCCGGTGCGGCGATCTTCTTCGGTGTCGAACGACACCTTCTGGCCTTCAACGAGGCTGTTCATGCCTGCGCGCTCAAGAGCGGTCGCATGGACGAACACGTCCTTGCTGCCGTCTTCGGGCTGGATGAAGCCGAAACCTTTTTGCGTATTATAAAATTTTACAACGCCGTTCATCATAGTCGTAGTCCTTTTGTGCATAAAGCTGTGCGTCAGCATCGCTATCCGGCACTGGCCAGAAAGCGTCAGTGTTTTCGAGTTTTGGAGAGTCTGGCATCTGCGCTAAGCAAAGCGTAGCGGCTGTGTCGTATTGGCCAAAGTCGAGCCTGTCAGATAGTCGAGTTGGTCAGGGAACACAAGAGGAGATGTGAGCTTTCGGCGCTCAAGCAGCCACCACCTTAGACTTTAAACGGGTTGAAGTTGGTACTGCGGTCGTAAACGTCGACGTTCTCGGCGCTTTTGAGGAAAGCGACCACCTTGTAGGTGAGCGGCGTGAACAGCGCTTCAACGGCAGTCTTGGTGACAAACTGGGCCAGCATCACTGACGGCAGCGCCTCGTTGGGAATAATCCCGGAGTTGTAAAAGGCGAGCGGATAGAACAGCGAACTGTCGACGGCCTCGCCGAAAATGGTCGAGCCGATGGTGCGCATCCATAACCTCCGGCCCTCCTGCCAGACTTTCATTTTGGCCATCACGTACGCGTTGACGAACGAGCCGCAGAAGTAGGCGATCATCGACGCCGCGACCACGCGCCAGGCATTGCCAAAGGCGATCTCATAGGCCGGCTGGTTCTGCCAGAAGGACGCGGGCGGCAGCGCCACCACGATCGCTGCCATGACGGCCGCGAAAATCAGCGCCGCAAAACCGACCCAAATTGCACGCCGGTCGCGGCCATAGCCGTAAACCTCGGTCAGCACATCGCCGAAAATGTAGGAGATCGGGAAGAACAGTACGCCCGCACCAAAGACGACGTTGCCAATGAGCGGCAAATCCAGCGTCGCTATCTTGGCCGGGCCGATCAAGTTCGAACACACCAGCACCGTGACGAAGGCCGCAAGCACAAGGTCGTAGTAGCGGTAGGTTCGAATTTGGGTCACGCGCGCTTTGTCCTCACTGCAACCGGCAAGACGTGCAGTTACACTGGCCTCATGTCAATCCGAGCGGTGGCCTGTTCCAATTGAGCCGGCTGCCGTCTTCCAGTTGCTCAAGTCACGCCAACGCTTTAAGTCCTCAACGATGTACGCTGTCAAAGAGATCTTCTACACCTTGCAGGGCGAAGGCGCGAATGCGGGAACGCCGGCCGTCTTTTGCCGGTTCGCCGGTTGCAACCTATGGTCCGGCCGCGAGGACGGGCGCGCGAGCGCCCAATGCCGCTTCTGCGATACCGATTTCGTGGGAACCGATGGTCCGGGCGGGGGCAAGTTCGCAACCGCCGACGATCTTGCACGCGCCTGCCGGGCCGTGTGCACCGCGCAAGCTGGGCCGTGCCTGATCGTGCTGACAGGCGGCGAACCAGCGCTGCAGGTCGACGCGGAGTTGATCGTGGCGCTGCACGCGCACCGCTTCAACATTGCGATCGAGACCAATGGCACCTTGTCCGTGCCCGAAGGCATCGACTGGGTCTGCGTGAGCCCGAAGGCTGGCACGGCACTTAAGCAAACAACAGGCGATGAACTGAAGCTGGTTTACCCGCAAGCGGACTTTGCACCCGAAGACGTCGCGCACCTCGACTTCCAGCACTTCTTTCTGCAGCCCATGGATGGGCCTGAGCAGCGCGCCAATACGGCCAAAGCCATCGACTACTGTAAATCAAACCCGCCATGGCGGCTGTCGGTGCAGACGCACAAGGTGCTGGGCATTGCTTAACGGGGGCGATCGGCGGCACGGTGCCTGACCCGAAGTGTCAGACACCAACATTCCTGGGTAGCTGCAATGAGGTGCGGCAAACCCGTCTCACGTTACTGGCCAAGCTGTCGCAAGCTCTGCGCGGTAGCCTGCTGCCGGTTGCCTGCCGCCGGTATTTCCCCTATTCCACGCCCATGCGCATCTACAAAGACTTCCTGTTCGAGGCCGCACACTTCCTGCCGAGCGCGGCTGCCGGTACGCCGAACGCCCGCATTCACGGGCACTCGTTCCGCGCGCGCGTCGTCATCGACGGCGAGCCCGATGCGGACACCGGCTACGTGTTCCACTTCGACGAACTGACCAAGGCACTCGCCGAAACTCAGGACGCGCTCGACCATCGTCTATTGAACGAGGTCGACGGCCTTGCCGCGCCGACGCTCGAGCGCATTGCCATCTGGATCTGGAACCGGCTTTCTAATCAGGTGCCGGGCCTCGCTGAAGTTCAGGTTTCTCGCGATAGCTGCCACGAGGGCGTCATCTATTCAGGACCAGCGCGGCCGCCGTCGCGGCTGGCGGCCCAGTAGAATTGTTGATATCAATAGGCCCGGCGAGGATCCGATCAAATGACCGTAGCAGAACCGGAAAAAGAAGTTCGCGATTTGAAGCGCCGGATCGATTTGGCTGAGACCCGGCTTCCTCAGAATGATGGACGGTTTGAGTTCATCACAGGACAGCTGCGCGACGTGCAGCTCTACTTGCACACCAAATTCGCAGACATTGATGGGCAATTCGCTCAGGTCAATTCGAAGATCGAAAAGATGGATGACAAAATCGACGCCCTGCCACGTGTCATCGCTGAAATGATCACGAAGCGCGACTAAGCCCATGACCAACAGAGGGCCTCACGTCACGCAACTCGGCAAGCAAACCCCGTTGCCAGAAACCCCCGAGCAGGCGGTTCTTGATCGCGTGCCCAACCCTCATTTTGATGTGCACTTTGTGGCGCGATTCACGCAACCCGAATTCACGTCGCTCTGCCCCGTAACCGGTCAGCCCGACTTCGCGCATCTGGTCATCGACTATGTGCCCAACGCCTGGCTGGTCGAAAGCAAATCGCTGAAACTCTATCTGGCGTCATTCCGCAATCACGGTGCCTTCCACGAGGACTGCACGATCGCCATTGCAAAACGCATCGCCACACTTCTCGAGCCACACTTCTTGAGAATAGGCGGCTACTGGTATCCCAGAGGCGGCATGCCCATCGACGTATTCTGGCAGACCGGCCAACTTCCCGACGGAGTTTGGCTTCCCGATCAGGGCGTTGCGCCCTATCGCGGCCGTGGATAGCACTGCGCTGAAATGAGGGCCGGTTTGACGCCGGCCTTACAGACCCAGCTTTGAAAGCCCGGGATGGCTGGCCGGCCGCGGACCCAACGGCCATCTGAACTTGCGCTCATGTTCGGTTATCGCAAGGTCGTTGATCGAGGCATACCGCTCAGCCATCAGGCCGTCGGCATCGAACAACCAATTTTCATTGCCGTACGAGCGGTACCATTGGCCTGGCGCATCGTGCCACTCGTAGGCAAAGCGCACGGCGATGCGCGCGCCTTCAACGGCCCAAAGCTCTTTGATCAATCGATAATCGAGTTCGCGCGCCCATTTGCGCGTCAGGAAGGCTACAATCTCTTCGCGGCCCGCCGGGAACTCGGCGCGATTGCGCCAGCTGCTGTCTGGACTGTAGGCGAGCGACACGCGAACCGGATCGAGGGAGTTCCAGCCGTCCTCAGCCATGCGAACTTTTTGCGCAGCCGTCTCGCGCGTGAACGGTGGCAATGGCGGACGGGCGCTCATCGATCCTTATCCCGCGGATAGTTGAGAGGACTGGTCACGTCGGGCCAACCCTCTCAAAGTTTGTGACTATTCCGGCTTTTTCATTGTCGGGGGCTTGATCTCGGGCTGAGGTTTAACCACAGGTGCTTCGATCGAAATAGACTCGGGGAACGAAAAAACTTCCTTGTAGATCGGCTTGGTTGCGGGATCCTTGCGGCCGTACGTCGTGCGCGCTGGCAGGCCCGTCGCCGGGTCGACAAACACGAGGCGAACGGCTTCGTTGGGCGCGTTCTGCAGATCGGCCTTGTTGACCGGCTTGCCGTCGGCCCCCTTCTGTTCTTCGTCGATGCCGCGGTAAGCGCGCAGCTCCTGACCATCGACCGCCTGTGTCCCCTGGCATTCAAAGCGACCCATGTCGTCGCCGCTGAGCGCCACCGATTTTTTCATGAATTCGACGACCTGTTCGGCGGCCTGCGGCGGCAGTTCGAACCATTCATCGCCGTCTTGTGTCCAGGCCCGCAAACCGATGACGATCGACTGAGTCGCCTTCTCGTCGATCAACGCCTTTACAGTCTGGCGCATACGATCGGGCAATTGGAATTCCAGCGTCATTTTGACGGGACCGTTTTCAGTCAACATGTCCGTGTCTTTGCGGACGAACTTCTTCGTCGACTGGACTTCAAAGGCCTTTACGACCTCAGCCGAGCAGTCGGCAAAAGCGGGGCCGGCTGCCAGAGCCACTACGGCAACTGCGGCTCCAGAAAGTAGGCGGCGCATTGGTTCACTCCATGTTTGTTTAAAGGTGCTGTTTTTAGTCTTGCGCGGCCAACTCAAGGGGCTGCCGGCGCATTTTCTGGAATCTCGATGTCGATGTCGGTGGGATAGCTGTAGGCCTCACGCACCATCGCCGGTTTAACGCCCTTGGCTTCACCCACAATGTTGAATGCCGGCAAGCCGCTCGACGGGTCAATGTAGAAAGTTCTCGCGATCAGATCCGGGCCGTCGGCTTTTTCGGGAACCGTTTGATAGGCGTTGTAGTCTTTGCCTTCGTACTTGACTTTTCCGAGGCAGACAAACTCCGAAGAGATCAACGGTGCCGCGCCGAACATATCGCGCAGGTGCGATTCAACCATCGAGGCAATATGCGGCTTTAGTTCGAACCAGCCTCCGCCCTCGCGGCTCCAAGCGCGGTTGCCGAAACCCGTGGTCTCAATTTCGAATTCCTGATCGGGCGACTTTATGCGCCGGTACATTTTCATCGGCGGCATGTAGTCGATCGTCTCGGTGGCACCACCTGGCTTCAGCGGAGATGACACCTCGACGCGGTAGCTAGGCAAAGAGTGCTGCTTGGCAACGGCCGCTTGCACGTCCGGTGCGCAGCTATTGGCAGCGGTTGCCGGCGACGCCAACATCAGTGCAGCAAGCGTAAGTCCATTCAACACGAAGCGCATTCGCCAAAATCTCCGGATACTGATCCGGCTCTTATAAGCAGAGTTTGCAGGCCTGCGATCTTAAAGTTATGAAATGTTGGAAAGTGAACTCAACGCGTAGCAATCTCGTGCCCGCGATTCAATGGGCTTGACTGATCTGCTCAAGTCATTAATTTATATAGAGAAAACAACTCCTTGCGAAGCGGTGCGACCATTGCCCCTCGATCATTACCCCAGGCCGTTAGCCATCTTTGTCAATGCGCAAGAGATCGCGACGACGGCCTCCACACTAAAGCAGTTGATCGATGACCAGGGCCATGCCGGCGCTCGGGTCGCGACTGCAGTTAACGGCGAGTTCGTTCCAGCGCGTGCGTGGAGCGAGACTTTGCTCCGTGACGGCGACCGCGTTGAAATTGTCACCGCGAGACAAGGTGGCTAAAATATAGCGGGCGCTTCAGGCTCTCCCTGAAGCGCCCGTTTTTTTAAGCTCGTCGCGTTACGTAACGATGATGATTTCGACGATCTCGAAAGTGTCGGGATCGACGACGCAAATCCGATCATCGATATAGAAATATCGATAGTTCTCGTAGGCGGGGTAGAGCACGATCACGTCGCGCGGAACGTCGTAAAGCGTAACGCTACGCGGCACCGACACTCCTACATTCACATTTATATTCAGGCCCTTCGCGGGCTCGACGCGGTGCTGAGAAAAGGCTGCTCGGACCTTCGTCTTTGTTTCCGGCGGCGCTTGCGTGAGAGCTTCCTTGCCACCAGTCTTGCCAGCACCGGGCTTGCGGTCGGCTGCGTTGCCCGAACCGCCATCGGCGGCACCCTTAGCAGCACTAGCGTCCCGGTTTTTGTCGCCTGCCTGCTTATCATCGGCCTTCATGCCGTCGGCCTTATCGCCAGGCTTGGTGACGTCTTTCGCGTCACCCATTTTGTTCTTGTCGCCCACATCTTCGCGATCGGCCTTGCGGTCCGCTTTGTTTTGACCCGGCGCTTCGTCGCGTGCGGACGCGCCTTGCTCTTTTACTTGTCCCGGCGCCACATCTTTGGCGGCCGTTCCAGGTTCTTTCATCTGCCCAGGTGCACGATCACCTGCGCCGCCTGCCGCGGCAGCATCAGGTCGCCCTGCGCCGCCCGCCGGGCCAGCGCCCGGAGTGCCGTTTTGACCCGGTGCCGCTCCAGCGCCAGCGGTCTGTGCCCACGCAATCGAAGCACTCGCCATAAGTGCGGCTACCAATACGGTTTGTTTCAACATGCTGTTCTACTCCTAACAAATGGCCCTCAAAGGCGGCCGAGTTTGAACGGCATAAACGTCTTGGCACCGAGGTGGTTCCGCACTCAATTCATCGCGGCACGTTTGATTTTGCGATTAAATGGCGCGCTTTTGGAGGGTTATTTCAACCGCATAAATAGTGATAATCCGTGCACAGTTATTGCACATGCGAGATGGGTGCAGTGACATCGACCCTCGACTCCCGTACGCTTGCGGCGGGGAAGAAAATCAGTTGTGAATGTTTGTGAGGGCAAGTCTGTCAGCTTCCAAAGCTGGCTGCGTGTTCTTCCCTTGGATCTATTCCTTCAGGAGGACACTATGAATCTCGTGACCGCACTCGCTCTCGTCATCGGCGCCCTCGGCGCTGTGGCGACTTGGCTTTTTCTCGAACCGCTCTCCGGACTTGGCCTGCAAATCTGGGCTGCTTTTATCGCGTGGGGTAGTTTTTATCACTGCGGCGGCGGTGAGACGGGACTAAAAAATGCAATCATCGGAGCCATCTGGGGAGCGTTGATGGCGTCTGTTGCTTTGATATTGATACCGATCATCGGCATGGGAAATGTTGGCGTTGCCATCGCAGTTGGCGTCACAGTAGCGGCGCTGGTCATGGGAGCGCATGTTCCGCTCCTTTCCGTCATTCCAGCCGCAGTTTATGGCTACGCCTCGACGGCCGCATTTGCACTTCTCAAATCCGGTGCAGCCGTTGATTCCGGCTCCATTCAAACAAGTCCGTTTTTGAATATCGTGGCCTCGATGATCATCGGCGCTATCTTTGGCTATATTTCGGAGAAGATCGCCAAAGCCGTCGCTAGCTAGACCATTCTTGCTTAAATGATCTGCTCATCGCCGCCGATTCGCGAGAACTTGGCGGCGATGGTGCTTCTGGAGTCTATTTCGAAGGCCGGAATTTTATCGCTGAATGCAGGCGCTCAAATAATTTCTGACGCGGTGGCTCGTCGGCAGTTGCGATCGCGGTGATCAAGCCAGCTGATCCCTGAACGACCTTCCGGTTTTTCCAGTATCCGGTATGGGCGCTTTCGGCAAAGAGGGGCGCCGGCAGCACATAGCCGGCCAACCGGCGCGGCCATCCCTCAGACGCCACTTCGATGTCGCTCAGCCGCTCCTCGGCCGCATAGTATTCATTGAGCGGCTTCAATGGAAAGCCCAGGAGATCATTGCGACTGTAATAGTTGAGCCATCGCGCCCGGCTCAGCGTCTTCGCGTCAAGCCCTTGGCCGGGAAATGCGGGCTGCTCGGTATCGTCGCGCGATCGCGAAATAGGAAACACGCGATCGGGCCCGAACGTGAAGGTGAACAGGGGCATATTCGACCCCATCATGATCAGCCCCGCTAGCGTATCGAGACGCCGGAACGGCGATCCCCCGCGCAAGTACGCAGCAAACTTGCCGACTTCTTCGTCGTCGCTGGCGAGCCTTGCGGCACTCAGATGCTTGATTGAATTTATATCCCAGGCAAACGACGAAATAATATGGCAGCCGAGAGAATGACCGATAAAAATGAGCGGCCTGTCGGGGTGTCCCTCGTTATCGAGATCTTCGAGAACGGATCGGACATCGGCTTGAATTTCATAATACGCAGAATTTTTGAAACTCTTGGTTTTCTGGTAGGCGGCCGCGTCTCCCAGCCCTTGAACCACCATCAACCGGTGACCGTTGTGTTTGAACAGGCGTCGGCGGGCCACTTCATCCAGATACTGCTGTTGACGTTTGCGAACACGCCCAGCCCAGTACACCGAACGGAACGCCACGTGGTCTCGAATGCGCTGCGGCAGCGAGGCTTTGATCGCAACTTCCATAGGCTCGTGATAGTCGAAGCGCGAGGTATTGATGCCGTGAACGAACACGACGGCGACCGGCTGAACCATAGCGCAAGCTCCCGTTACGGCGCGACGTTACTGGCTTAAATATTTTTAATCACTAAGACGCCGCCTATGTCTTATCGCTGTTATCGCCCGCTCGCTCGGTTTAAAATATAGCAATGACCTTGCAACCACCCGCTATCATCAGCTCCCCCTGCGGCCCGGCTCCGCTCACGTTTTATGGTCGGCCTGTGGCGTCGCGCCTGCTTCTTGGAACGGCGCTCTACCCGTCGCCGCAGATCATGATTGAAGCCGCCCGCGCCAGCAGTGCGGGCATTGTCACCGTGTCGTTGCGCCGAGAGCAATCGCGCGGCCGCTCAGGCGAACGCTTCCTCGATCTCATCAGGGGGCTTGGCGTCGGCGTGCTGCCCAACACCGCCGGTTGCCGGACAGCGAAAGAAGCCGTGACAACAGCACATATGGCACGCGAGCTCTTTGAGACCGACTGGATCAAGCTCGAGGTCATTGCCAACGACGACACCTTACAACCGGACTTGTTCGGACTTGTGGAGGCGGCGCAGATTTTAACCCGCGACGGGTTCAAGGTCTTTCCCTACACCACAGAAGACTTGAGCGCGGGCGAACGGCTGCTGACGGCCGGCTGTGAAGTTCTGATGCCG
>JANNUW010000483.1:0-2053 GCA_031414095.1 Hyphomicrobium sp.
CTGGTTGAGCAAATTCATGCCCTGGGTGCGGCTGAGGTAGTAGAACCGGTCGCCGTTTTGCAGGTGCTCCATCTGGTATTCAAAAACGGCGCCGAATGTCGAACCCAGCATGCCGCCGAATTCCATCAGTTCTTCGGCGAGCCCGCCGACCCACAGATCGACATTGTTGAGGCCGCCACGGCTATCGTTGTTGGGGCCGTTACCGTCAGGCGCGTAAGCGCCGGTTGCGGTGAGGAATTGGAGCCTGTCACCCGACGGCTGAATGATATGCGCGGCAACGTTCATCGCTGCATTGGCCGGCACCGGCTGCGGCGTGCCGAACACGAGCGCCAAGGCAGCGGCGCGTTTGCCGTCGAGCGAGGTCTCGGCCAGGATCGAGGCGTGCGTACCATAAGCCGCGATGAAGTTGATGATACTTTCCGGATGCTTGATGTTCTGTGCGAAGTCGAACCAGCTCGTATAGGGCTTGAGCTGCGCGTCACCGGTCATCGAATAGAGCTCTTCACGCGCATGATTGAGCGTCGGGATCGCTGTTTCGCGGCCGCGCGCAATATTGAGAGCGGCGAGGTCGAGAGGCAGGCCCACGAGCTTGTTGCGCAAGGCGTTGACGACGAACTCGTCGATCTCGTTGCCAGCCTGTCGCGTCATGCCGCGCAGGATAGCGCCACCGGCAATACCGGCATCGACGCCCGCGTTATCAATATCAACGGCCGTCATGGTGCCGTCGCTGCCGTTCGAGTTGGTTGAGAACGCGACCGGGTTCAAGAAGGCCTCGATAAGGCCAATTTGATTGGGTCCGCCATTGTTGATGAGCGTCAAGTCGTTATCGAGACGGTCAACAGTGTCGTTGAGCATCGAATGGCCGAAACGGTAAACCGTGTGGGCGAACTCAGCGACGATCGAGGGATCGAGGTCGGCGCTGTTGGTAAAGACGAACGGGTCGACGTTGGGCTGGACCTTACGCGCGAATTCTTCGAACACGAGATGCTGGTATTGCATTTCGGTGACGAAACGGGCGGCCTGGAACAGGCGTTCGCCGTTCCAATCCAGGGCGTCGATGGCGACAGCCTTGGCGGCTGGATTGAGGGCGTTGATGGCGTTGAGATTAGCTTGCGAAATCTGGTGGGTGGCACCGGTTTGCAGCCATTCGTTGATCACGGCCACGTCGCCAGAGGCGATAATCGTGTCCTTGTTCGCTTCAACCAGGCGATCATGCTCGTTGTGGAAAACGGTGTGGACCGTGATCAGGCCGATGTTCTCATTTCCACGCCCATCACCTGTGATGAAGTGCTGGTCGAGAAGTTCGTTGTCATAGGTGCCAGAAGCGGGCGTATCCAACGACCCGCCTACTAAATTGTCGCCGTCCGCTGTCAGCAGGGTATTGCCTGCTTTGGGAACCGCAGCGTGCGCAATGTCGTCGAGGAACGCCGTGCCTGCCGACACCACGTTCGAGGGCAGCAGCGTACCCCCGTTGGCCGGGTTGGCCTCGACGAGCACCGGCCCGTTGATCGTGTTCGTCACGATCTGCACAAAGCCGTTCGGTCCGCGAATGAAGCGCCCGTATTCGTCGGTTGCGAGCAGGGGTACTTTCAACACGTCGGCGTCGACGAGTTGGACACCGAGGAATTGAGCAGCCTGCGCCTTAACTTCGGCCCAGGTCGGCAAGCCGCCGTTGGCGCCCGTAAGAAGACGCCCCGTCGCAATGGGCTGCCCGGCGTCGTTCATTACGTACTCGCGCAGGAACACTTGATGCGAGGCATGCGATGTGTAGGTCTGGTTCTGGTCGATGAACGGGGTCGTGATGTTGATCGCGTTGGGCTGAGCGCGCGTCAGCACCATGAAATTTGCTGCATTCGGTGCCGTACTGTAGAGCGGATCATCGGGCTGCAGAGGGATGAATACGGTGCCGTTGCCGCCCTTGGGCACCAGATCGAGGCCGTGATCGAAGAACTGGCCAAAGAACGTCATGAAGCCGTTGAACTGAGGCGACAGGCCGATATCGGGCGACTGGTTGCCGATGACGGACAGGTCGGTGTCATCGACAACACGCTCG
>JANNUW010000484.1:0-1631 GCA_031414095.1 Hyphomicrobium sp.
CGTCCGTGAAGAACTCGGAAGCTATTGATCTGTTGCGATGAATGGGTTGAGCCGGCTGTTTTGAGTTGCAAGAATTCCACGGTCGGGTGTCGATTTTCTTGCAAATGGCGATGTTGGATTCCTTCTCGCGGCGAACCGTGATTCCTTCGGCGACATATGCCGGGGGAGGCTTCGATGCGGCCACGCGAGCAGTCGAGAGGGCAAGGCTATCTGTTCCGGTCGCGGCTCGACCAGATCATCAATATGGGCCACGAGTTGGTGCGGCTCGGCGGCCTGATCGATTGGCAGCTGATCGGCCGCAAGCTCGGCGAGATGCATGACGACGGGCCTGGCCAGCCGCCGCTGCCGATCCGCCTGATGGCGGGCCTCGCGATCCTCAAGCACACGTTCAATCTGTCGGACGAGGAACTGGTCGCCCGCTGGGTCGAGAACCCCTATTTCCAGCACTTCTGCGGCGAGGAGCACTTCCGCCACGAGGCGCCGTTCGATCGGTCGTCCCTCACGCGGTGGCGTCAACGCATGGGCGAGGAACGGCTCGAGGTTCTTCTGCAGGAGAGCCTTGCGGTTGCGGTCAAGACAAAGGCTGTCGACGTCAAGGATCTCTCCAAGGTTATCGTCGATACGACCGTGCAGGAGAAGGCGGCAACCTTCCCGACCGATGCCAAGCTCTTGCATCGGGGACGCGTGATGCTGGTCAAGCTCGCCAAGAAGCACGGGCTCAAGCTGCGTCAGGGCTATCCGCGGGTCGGCAAGCTGGCGCTGATGAAATACCAGCGCTATGCGCACGCCAAACAGTTCAAGCGCGCACGCCGGGAACTCCGCCGCCTCAAGACGTTCCTCGGTCGCGTGATCCGCGACATCGACCGGCAGGTGCGATCATCGCCGTCGCTCAATACGATCTTCCGGCCGAAGCTCTTCCTCGCCGGTCGCGTCCACGCCCAGCAGCGCGGCCAGCGCGGACCGAAGGTCTATTCGATCCACGCGCCCGAAGTGGAATGCATCGGCAAGGGCAAGGCGCACAAACCCTACGAGTTCGGCGTCAAGGTCTCGGTGGCGACGACGGTGGCGCCATCGCGTGGCGGCCAGTTCGTGCTCGCGGCCAAGGCCCTCCCCGGTGCCCCCTACGACGGGCACACGCTGGCGATCGTCATCCCGCACGTGCAGGCGATCGTTGGCAACGAGATCAAGCGCATCATCGCCGACAAGGGTTATCGCGGCCACAACGCACCGGTGCCGCACAACATGCGGGTTTACGTCAGCGAGCAGAAGCGCGGCGTCACCAACGCCATCAAGCGCGACCTTCGGCGACGCTCGGCGATCGAGCCCGTCATCGGTCACATGAAGAGCAACCACCGCATGGACCGCAACTTTCTGATCGGCAGCCACGGCGATGCAGCCAATGCTGTGCTCGCCGCCGTCGGCTACAACTTTCGCCGCATCACCGCATGGCTGAGGCGGATTTTGTGCGCCCTGCTCGCGGGACTGTTCGCCATCCAAGCATTCCGACCGCTGGCTATCCACCAGCACCCAGCCTGACCGAGCCTTACTTCACGGACGACTACTTAGGACGCATCGCACAATAAACGCTACTAATCCGGTGGTGTCCGTGGCTTGATTGTGTAGTTCCATTC
>JANNUW010000485.1:0-9734 GCA_031414095.1 Hyphomicrobium sp.
GCGTTTTATGCCGAATTTGGACGCTTTGACGAGTTCCTCAATGCAAACGCAAATGCTGCGACGGTTGCTGACCTCGCGCCGGGGACAAACGCGCTCGTTCCAAGGACGGCGTGCAGTGCGGCTGCGTGCAGGATCTGGGGCAGCGATGCGGTCATTGCCGGCGCTGGAATCGTCCAGCATATCGATGCCGCATCAGCGCAAATATATTTGGGTGCACGGCACCACGAAGCCAGCATCGATCTCATCACGCCGCAAGGTGCGAAAGCCGAATCTGCCGGCCTCAGCGGGTTCGATACTATTATCGGTGGCCTGCTGGTCGAGTTTTGAAAGCAGCTACGCATTGCACGCCCGGTCTCAAACTGGAGGAGCTGAGACCGGACGAACCCGATTAGATATCGAGCGTGTTGGCGCGTTCCCATTCGGTGAAGTGGGCCGTGAAGGAATTCCACTCTAGCGTCTTCAGCTTGATATAGGCGGCTGAGAATTCGTCGCCGAGCATCGATTTCAATTCCGTATCCTTGTCGAAATTGCGGATCGCATCGAGCAGGTTAAGTGGCAGCTTGGGCGCATCCGTGACCGTGTGCCCGAGCTGATACATATCGATGTCGTAGCGTTTGCCGGGGTGGGCATTGCGTTCAATGCCGTCGAGGCCGGCGGCAATAATCACCGACTGCAACAGGTACGGATTGGCGGCGCCATCGGGCAAGCGCAGCTCGAAGCGGCCCTTCCCCGGCACGCGCACCATGTGCGTGCGATTGTTGCCGGTCCACGTAACCGAATTGGGTGCCCAGGTGGCGCCCGAGACCGTGCGCGGCGCGTTGATGCGCTTGTACGAGTTGACCGTCGGATTGGTGATGGCGGCGAGCGCTTCGGCGTGGCGCATGATGCCACCGAGGAAGTTGTAGCCCTGCTGCGACATGCCGATTTCTTCGGTCGGATCGAAGAACATGTTCATCTTGCCCGCCATGTCCCACACCGAGATGTGCGCGTGGCAGCCTGTCCCCGTCAAACCCGGGAACGGCTTGGGCATGAATGTGGCGCGCAGGCCGTGCTTCTCGGCAATCGAGCGGGCCATGAATTTGAAGAACGAATGCCGGTCGGCGGTGATGAGCGCGTCGTCGAAATTCCAGTTCATTTCGAACTGGCCGTTGGCGTCCTCGTGATCGTTTTGATAGGGCCCCCAGCCGAGCTCCAACATGGCATCGCAAATTTCCGCGATGATGTCGTAGCGGCGCATGAGCGCCTGCTGATCGTAGCAGGGCTTCGAGGCGTTATCCTTGTCGTCGGAAATTTTCGAGCCGCACGGCGTCGTTAGGAAGAACTCGCACTCGACACCGGTCTTGATGCGCAGACCTTTGGCGGAAGCTTTCGCGACTTGGTTTTTTAGAACGACACGCGGCGCCTGCGCGACGTTCTTTTCGTTCATGACGCAGTCGGCGGCGACCCAGGCCACGTCTTTCTTCCACGGCAATTGGATTACGGCGCTGGCGTCGGGCATCGCGAACATGTCGGGATGCGCTGGCGTCATATCGAGCCAGGTGGCGAAGCCCGCAAACCCGGCACCGTCCTTCTGCATGTCGGAGATGGCCGCTGCGGGCACGAGCTTGGCGCGCTGACCGCCGAACAAATCGGTGTAGGAGATCATGAAATAGCGGATGCCACGTTCTTTGGCCACACTTGCGAGATCTTGTGTCATGCGCTTCTGCTTGCCTCCCTTAGTCGATCGTCACATTGATAAAAAAAAGGGCGTTTATAAACCGCCCTGTCCTGGTATCCAGTTGGTTCCTGCCAGCGGTACGCGGGCCATCGCGGCGGCTTCCAGTGTGAGTGCGCACAAATCTTCGGGCTCGAGATTGTGCACATGGTTGTGCCCGGCGGCGCGTGCGATGGTCTGCACTTCGAGCGTCATGACCTTAAGATAGTTGGCCAAGCGGCGGCCGGCACGCACCGGATCGAGCCGCATGGACAGCTCGGGGTCTTGCGTCGTAATGCCGGCCGGGTCGCGGCCCTCGTGCCAGTCGTCGTAAGCGCCGGCCGTAGTGCCCAGCGCTTGGTACTCGGCTTCGTAAATGGGATCGTTATCGCCCAGCGCGACGAGCGCCGCCGATCCGATGGCGACAGCGTCAGCGCCCAGCGCCAAAGCCTTGGCCACATCGGCGCCGTTGCGGATGCCGCCCGACACGATGAGCTGAACTTTGCGGTGCATGTTGAGATCCTGCAATGCCTGGACGGCGGGGCGGATGCACGCCAGCGTTGGCTGGCCGACATGTTCGATGAAGACTTCCTGCGTGGCCGCCGTGCCACCCTGCATGCCGTCGACCACGACGACGTCGGCACCAGCTTTGACCGCGAGCGCGACGTCGTAATAGGGCCGCGCGCCGCCGATCTTGATGTAGATCGGCTTTTGCCAGTCGGTGATTTCGCGCAGTTCCATAATCTTAATTTCAAGGTCGTCGGGGCCGGTCCAATCGGGATGACGGCAGGCCGAGCGCTGATCGATGCCCTTGGGCAGATTGCGCATCTCGGCAACACGGTCGGATATTTTCTGGCCGAGCAGCATGCCGCCGCCGCCGGGCTTGGCACCCTGGCCGACGACGACCTCGATGCAGTCGGCCTTGCGCAGGTCGTCAGGGTTCATGCCGTAGCGCGACGGCAGGTACTGATAAACGAGCGTTTGCGACTGGCCGCGCTCTTCGGGCGTCATGCCGCCGTCGCCCGTGGTCGTCGACGTGCCCGCAAGCGTCGCGCCGCGGCCCAGCGCCTCTTTCGCATTAGCCGAAAGCGATCCGAAGCTCATGCCGGCAATCGTTATGGGGATTTTCAGCTCGATCGGCTTTTTAGCAAAGCGCGATCCCAGCACCACCGACGTCGTGCACTTCTCGCGGTAGCCTTCGAGCGGGTAGCGCGACATCGACGCGCCGAGAAACAAGAGGTCGTCGAAATGGGGGACCTTGCGTTTGGCCCCTGCGCCACGGATATCATAGATGCCCGTGGTGGCGGCGCGCCGGATTTCCGACATTGTATAATCGTCGAAGGTTGCGGATTTACGCGGCGTCGTCGGCGGATTTTTATAGGTCATCAATAGGCATCCGCGTTGTCGATGTTGAAGGTGTAGAGCTTGCGCGCCGAGCCGTAGCGCTTGAATTCGGATGTCTTGACGCCGTCGACGCCGGCCTTTTCCAGGAGGGCCGCGAGCTCGGTGTGATGCTCGGGGCGCATGTCTTTTTCGATGCAATCGGCCCCTAAGCTTTTGACGGCCCCGCGCACGAACAGCTTGGCTTCATAGATGCTGTCGCCCAGCGCATCGCCAGCGTCGCCCAGTACCACGAGATGTCCCGACTGCGCCATGAACGCCGACATGTGGCCGATGTTGCCGCGCACGACGATGTCGATGCCCTTCATGGAAATACCGCAGCGCGACGAGGCGTTACCTTCGATGACGAGCAGACCGCCGCGGCCTGTGGCACCTGCGTATTGACTGGCGTCACCTTTAATGACGACGCGGCCGGACATCATATTTTCGGCAACGCCCGGGCCGGCCGAGCCATGCACCGTGATAGTCGCTTTCTTGTTCATGCCCGCGCAGTAGTAACCGACGTGACCCTTGATGTTGATGTTGACGGTCGCATCGACACCAACCGCGACGGCGTGGTGGCCGCGCGGATTAATGACCTCCCACTCGGTCTCGTTGGTGCCCTCGGCTTGCCTGTGCAGGTCTTGGTTGAGATCGCGCAAGGTCACCTTCGACAAGTCGATCGTGCGCATATCTAGCGCTCCCAGAAATAAACTGTCGCCGGTTCCGGCTCCCAAACTTTTGCGCGATCGATGCCTGGCAGATTGACCAGCGCGCGATACTCCGAGCCGAAGGCGACATACTGATCGGTTTCGGCCATGACCGCCGGCTTGCAAGCGATAGGATCGCGAATGACGCCAAAACCATTCTTGGTCCCGACCACAAATGTGAAGAAGCCATCGAGATCGTCGAGACTTTTCTGCAGCGCCTGACCCAAGTTCATGCCCTGTTTCATGCGCCACGTCAGATAGGCGGCAGCGACCTCGGAGTCGTTGTCGGTTTCGAACGTGATGCCGTCGTGGCTGAGTTCGCGCTTCAAGTTGTGGTGATTCGAGAGCGAGCCATTGTGCACGAGGCACTGATCAAGGCCTGTCGAAAACGGATGCGCGCCGAGCGTCGTCACCGCCGACTCGGTCGCCATGCGCGTGTGGCCGATAGCGTGCGTGCCCGTCATGCTGGCCAGATCGAAGCGTTTTGAGACGGATGTCGGGTAGCCGACTTCTTTGTAAATCTCGATGGTATCGCCCGAGCCCATGATGCGGATGCTCGGATGATTGGCGCGCAAGATCGCGCGGGCCCCATCGGCTTTGCCGGCCGGCACGGTGATAACGGCATGGCTGGATTTCACTGCAACGGCCACGTCGCACCCGAGCGCTTTTTTCAGCGCGTCGTTCAACCCGGCAAAATCTTTGTCGGGCGTTCGCGACTGGACGGTGATTTTCGACATGCCGGCGCGGGGCGCGCCATAGACCGCAAAGCCCGCTGAATCGGGGCCGCGGTCGCACATGGTGGCGAGCATTTCGGCGGTTAAGGCGCCAAGCTGCGGCTCGAGTGCCTTGTCTTTGATGAAGAGGCCGACGATCCCACACATGGCGGTTAATCTCCCGGAGTAAACGATGGCGAAATTAGTAGCAGGACCGTGGTGCCGATTCAACTGTCACGCAAGTTATTTTCCTGAGAGGATACGTTGTTGCTGAAAATAGTAATTTTAACGCCGTTCAGTAGTGCGTCGCCAAGTTTCATATTTCTGTCTTGCAAGCCGGTAAGCATCAGGTATCGCGAGGGCCCACACGAACAGGCCACCCGCCGCGCGCCCTATGAAAGATTGGTCGGGCGTTGTCGTGTGCCAACTCAAAAGCGCGAGCACGAGGGTGAAAAAGGCAAAGCCAAATCCGCGCTGTGGCTGACCCACGGCCACCTGCCCCATGCCTGGAAGAACGATCGCTAGAGCCAACACCGCGTAGGGATGTATCGGGGCCTTGCCGCTCATGCTGCTTTGGCACCCGTCAATAAGGAGACTGCAGACTGTAACGCACTTAACGCTGCCAGCATCATCTGCAGATCATCGACGGGCACGCTGGTCGTGTCAAAACTCGCTTGACGCAGCAGCAGATGCTCTCCCCGCCGGCCCTCGGCAGCCTGGCGCACGATACGCAAGCCCTTGGGCGTGACCGCGACTTCCTTGACGAGAGGATCTGCCAGCAACTCCGAAAGCGGCTGGCCCAGCAAGTCGAGCAGGTCTTGCGCGCGGCCCCACTCCCCCCTCACCATCACCTCGTGTGGGAAACCTTTCGGCGGCTCCAAGCGATGCGGGAATTCCGGCGTGAGGGCGTAAAATTCATTGCCCGAGTAACGCACGAGGGCGCCAAAAGCCGGCAATGCCGCGTTGGGCGCCAGCAAGGTCACCGACATCCACAACTGCGGCAGCCGCCGCACGACCAAGGTGTCTGGAATGAGATCGACGTGAACTTTAAAGCCGCGAGAACTGCCGCGCAGCTTGGGGAAGCCGTCGCCGCCGTGCGACAAAGCGGGCTGCTCGAGAGCGGCGGCCGCATGGTCGAGGAGCGCGAACCGCGCCGCCCGCACCCGCTTGTGATCGCGGATCGCGGTTACGGCCACGACCAACCCGAAAAGCGCCAGCAGTGCGAGAAACAATGGCGTCACGAAAACCTCGATTGTCATTGAGACGCAGCTATGAAGTCAACCCCCGCGACGTCATCAGATGAAATAGCAGCTTCCAGCGGCGGAACCCACGTGGGGCCCGCCGCTGGAAGCGTTGATTTTTGCTTTAGTAACCGGCAGGCCGTGGCCACTGCATGGTGAACTGGTCACCACGGCGCACATACTGATACCGGTGGAAATGGAACCACAGCGACGCCACGATGTAGAACACCATCATGGCAATCAACTGCGTGCCATATCCGAGGAACACCGCGAAGTACGTGACCGCACACAGCACCAGCAGTACGATGGCCGGCAGCGGGTGAAACGGATGCACGTAACCGCGGTTGATCGATCCCAGCGGCCACTTGTTGCGGAACATGATCACGTTGAACGACATGAACGTGTAGCCCAACAGGCCCGACAGAATCGAGAACGTGATCACCTGATCGAGCGGCGCGAAGTAGGCAAACACCAGTGCCACCGGCACCAGGAAGACGATCGAGCGGAACGGCGTGCGATACTTGGGATGCACCGCACCGAACCACGACGGCAGATAACGGTCGCGGCCCATCGAGAACCAGGCGCGCGACGCGTCGTTGATGCAGCCGTTGGCCGACGCCAGCGTCGAGAAGATGGTGCCAATGAACAATAGCGTCATCAACGGCATGCTATCCATCAGCCGGGCGGCATCAAACAGCGGCGTGACGGCTTGGCCGAGATACTCCCACGGCATCATGCCCGCGCAGATGTACCAGGTCATGGTGGCCGCAAGCAGAAGCGTGATCATGCCGGTCATCGTGCCGAGCGGCAACGAACGAGCCGGAGAGCGCACTTCTTCAGCCGCCTGCGTCGTGCCTTCGATGCCGAGGTAATACCACAGACCGAAATGCAGAGACGCGATGACGCCGAGCCATCCATAGGGCAGACCCGTCAGCAGTTCGGAATGCTTCAACACCGTGTTGTTCCACGGCGAGACCGCGAAAAACAGAATGATGATGGCGATGAAGGCAATCGCGGTGATGACGAGGTTGAACGTCAGGGTCGCGAACACGCCGCGATAGTTGAGCCAAGCCAGGAATAGGATGGTGAGCACGACAAAGGGTTTATCGTGGACACCCTCAAAGCCGGCCATGCCGCCGACCGTCTGCACGAGATAGCCGAGCGTAATCGCATTGGCAGCTTCGAGCATCGTGTAGGCGAAGACCAGGAACAGGCCGACGTTGAAGGCCATCAGCGGCCCGACAATGTGCTTGGCCTGTGCGTATTGCCCGCCCGCGGCTGCGACCGTGGACGTGACTTCCGAGTCGATCATGGCGACGCATGTATAGAGCAGGCCCGCGACCCAGCAGGCAATGAGAGCAGCGATAGCGCCGCCTTTGCCGACCGAGAAATTCCAGCCCATGTACTCGCCGACGAGAACGATGCCGACGCCCAAAGCCCAAACGTGGCCTGGACCCAGAACGCGCAGCAGCGAAACTTTTTCGCCGCCAGCCGCGCCTGTTGTTGTTGCTTGTGTCACTAGCGCCCCCCCTGGCTCGATGCAGTGCGTCCGTCGTCGATCTCGCCTTCTTTCGAAGACATCAGCACGTCTTCGGAGTAGGCGTTGTTGGTCTTGATCATGTCAAAAAGCATCCACAGCCCCAGGATAAGGGAGATGCCCCAGGCTGCGTATTCGAGCAGCTGAAAACTGTTCATGTTTTCCATTGTGCTTGGTCTCACTTATTGCCGAAGCGTTCATCGATGACGTCGCGATACTCGATTTTCGAGAAGTGCACGACGATGTAAAAGTACGAGATCACCACCAGAGCCGTGACCAGCAACGCGAACGGATCGAAGGTATAGTCGAACCTCGATCCGATCATGGCGGCGGCCGTTTCGGGCGTCTGCCCTAGTTTTTCCCACGCGGCCTGCATGGTCTCGTTCTGTCCGAGGCCCTTCCAAGTTTTGTCGGCGAACTCCAGCGTGGTCTTGCTGCCGGCGGCAAGCTGCAACCAGATCGGCGCAAACAGAGCCCCGAAAACCAGGAGCAGCAAAAACAGTGTGTCTATGAATTGCCACAACCCCGATTGCTCGGGTGGCTGATAGGGCGCTTTGGCCATCGGTTTTCCCCTTAGGACTTCGGTTTGTTGGCAAGATCGAGGTAGTGCAGATCGAGGCCGTAGATGTGCTCTTTGTCGTCGTCGTAATGCGAGATCATCGCCAGGATGGATGCCGAGTTGAAAGCCAGCACCAGGGCCGCTGCTATGGCTAACGCCAGCATGACGGCTCCATCGTTGATGACCGGGATCAGGCTCCAAAGCACGAAGACGTAGAGCGCCCAGAGGGCAATGACAGCACCGTACGCCCAAAAGCGGTCGGTGCTGAACATGCCTGCGATGCGCGGATCGTTAGGTTGGTTGTGCATTTTATCTTCCCCGTACGTCCTCTGGACGCGCGCCCAGAGGCATTGCCTCTGAGGCAATTCCTTTTGATAAGAGGAAAATGTGCGTCAAGGGGACGCAAGTTGTCAACTTGTTTGCCTAACTTTTAACGCATTTGAGCCCGGGTGTGCACAATTGGCAGGCGAAAATCGACGCCACCACAGCAAACCGTGACTTGAATTACCGGAAAAATTTTTGCATCTTAGGAACTGACGGCGCCAAAATAGTGCGGCGTGCACGGGCCTTTGCGGCCGGAGTCCTTAATCCATGCCCCTGGCGCTTCTGAAGTACGGTCTCCACTCGCAGCATCCGGACGATCCCCACTTCCGCTGGAAACCCGATCTTAAAAAAAGCTACGACGTGGTCATCATCGGCGCGGGCGGCCATGGCTTGGCGGCGGCCTACTATCTCGCCAAACGTCACGGCATCACAAATGTCGCCGTTCTTGATAAGGGCTGGCTGGCTGGCGGCAACACGGCGCGCAACACCACGATCGTGCGCTCCAACTATCTGACGCCCGAAGGCGTCAAATTCTATAAGGAATCGGTCGAGCTTTTCCGCGGGCTGTCGACCGAACTCGATATCAACGTCATGTACTCCGAGCGCGGACACTTCACGCTTGCGCACACCGACGCCGCCATGCGCACAGCGCGCTGGCGGGCAGAGGTCAACAAGCATCTGGGCGTCAAGTCGGAAGTCATCGACGCCGCCGAGGTGAAACGCATCTGCCCGGTCATGAACGTCGACGAAAACGCTCGCTACCCGGTGCTCGGCGCGCTTTGGCATCCGCCCGGCGCCATCGCGCGCCACGACTCGCTGGCATGGGGCTACGCGAAGGAAGCCATGCGCATGGGCGTCGAGGTTCACACGCAGACGGAAGTGCGTAACGTCATCATCGAGAACGGCCGGGCGACGGGGGTCGAAACCAGCCGCGGCATCATTTCGGCCGGCAAGGTCGTGCAGGCGGTGGCCGGTGCATCGAGCGTCGTGGCGCGCATGGCGGGCATCAAGCTGCCAATCAAAACCATTCCGCTGCAGGCGTGCGTATCGGAACCTGTGAAGCCGATACTCAATCAAATCGTCGTCTCGGGCTCGCTGCACGTTTACATCTCGCAATCGGCGCGCGGCGAAATGGTGATGGGCGGCGCGACGGATGCTTACGGACTTTATTCGACCCGCTCGACGCTTGACTTCAAAGAAAGCCTGATGGGCCATATGCTGGAGTTGTTTCCGTTCATGGGTGAACTGCGCATCCTGCGGCAGTGGGCTGGCATGGCGGACATGACACCAGACTTCTCGCCCGTGATGGGTCTGACGCCTGTTGAAAATTATTATATCGACGCAGGCTGGGGAACCTGGGGCTTCAAGGCGACGCCCGTATGCGGGGTGCGCATGGCGGAATGCATCGCCACCAATCGGCAACCCGATCTCTTGAAGCCATTCGCACTCTCGCGTTTCGACAATTTCGATCTCGTCGGCGAAAAAGGAGCCGCCTCAGTTGGTCATTAAGTGTTCGTCTGCACGGAGGTTGGAGCGGTAATGAAAATTTTGAAGTGTCCGCTGAACGGGCCGCGCAA
>JANNUW010000486.1:0-2239 GCA_031414095.1 Hyphomicrobium sp.
GGAGATCTCCAAGCGGCCATCGCTGGCGTAGACATTAAGCGCATCCCAGCGGTTCAAGGCATAGCGGATCGCGGCGGCAAGTTCGCTCTTGCCGGAGATCAGACGCAGCTGAGCTTCGAACCAGTCCTTGAGGGCTGCGAGTTTGGGTTGGCTCTCCGCTTGGCGCGTACGCAGGCGTTGATCTGGCGGTTTGCCAGCGATGCTGCGTTCAATCTCGAACAGCGCGCCGATTTTTTCGAGTGCATCTTGGGCAATCGGCGACGCGTTGGCCATGTGCACATCGTAAAATTTGCGCCGCACGTGCGCCCAGCACGCCACTTCTGAGACGGCCGCCGGTTGACCACCCTTGCTCTCGTATAACTCCGCAAAGCCCGCATAGCCGTCGGCATGCAGGTGGCCCTTGAAGGCCTTGAGATGCGCCCGGCAGTGCGCGCCTTTGCGATCTGGCGTGTAGCGGTAGAGAACCGCAGGGGCTGAGCTGCTCGCGTGCTGACGTTCGTCTCTGAGATACACCCACTGGCGTCCGGTCTTGGTCTTGCCTGTCCCCGGCGCCAGAACCGGCACCGGCGTGTCGTCGGCGTGCAAGACTTCGCCTGCCATCACATGTTCAGCGATTTTGTCGACCAGCGGACGCACCAAGGCCGCTGCCTTGCCGACCCAATCGGCCAGGAGCCCGCGGTCGAGATCGAGCCCCGAACGGGCGTAGATTTCAGATTGGCGGTAGAGTGGCAGATGATCGGCGTATTTCGACATGATGACATGCGCGATCACGCTGGCATCGGCCATGGCGCGCGGAATAGGCAGCGCCGGCATCGGCACTTGTGTCATCGCCTCGCACTTGGCGCAGCTGTAGCTCGGCCGTACGTGGCGGATCACTTCGTAGCGGGCGGGTTTGTAGGTCAGAACCTCGGAGACATACTCGGCGACCTTGCGCATTCGCTTACACCCGCAGCGCGGGCAGGCGCACGAGGCCGGTTCGTGAACTTCGGTCTGGCGCGGCAGATGTTCGGGCAGTTTGCGGCGCAGTCTTTTCGTTGCCGCTTCCGACTCCGCTTGCGCGGAGCCGGCCGGAAGCGGCGATTCTGGTGGCGCACTCTCGGCGCGCGCCGTTTCGATCTCTTCGAGCTTGAGTTCAAGCTGTTCGATCTCGCGGTCGAGGCGCTCCGACGATTGGCCAAACGCCATCCGCTTCAGTCTGGCCAATTCGAACTTGAGCTTCTCGGTTTCGAGCGTCTTGGCGGCGAGGCCGGTTTTTGCTGCCGCAAGCTCTGCGTCGCGTTCGGCCAATGTTTGGGTGGCAGCGAGAACAAGCTGCTTCAAGGCTTCGATATCATCGGGAAGTGCGGCCGCGCTTTGCATGCGGTTTATTCTAACTGCTTCGCTGATCCCGTTCCATCATCCCGCAAGCGTTGGCTGCCACGTTCGTTGTGGAGCGCGCCAGTCGATGCCTTCGAGCAACATCGACAGCTGCGCCGCCGTCAATGTCACCGCGCCGTCGCGCGTCACCGGCCATACGAAGCGGCCCTTCTCAAGCCGTTTGGCATAGAGGCAATAGCCTTGGCCATCCCAGCAGAGGATTTTGACGAGATCGCCGCGCTTCCCCCGGAACACGAAAAACGATCCTGAGAACGGGTCCTGCTTTAACGTCTCTTGAGCCAGCATCGCCAGGCCGTCGAAGCCCTTGCGCATATCGGCGGGAGCAAGAGAAAGATAAACGCGCAAACCCGGCGGAATCGCAATCATGTCCGAGCTCCGTCGAGCGCCGCCACCAACCGCGATAACAGCTCAGGCGCAATGCCTTCGCTGGCTTTGAGAACGCGGCCGTTGCTGAGACGCACTTCGATCGAAGCGGCGCGGCAGTTGCCGGGCATGGCGCTAGAGTGGGCCGTATCCGGCTTCGCCGCCTCTGGCACAACCGTCACCGGCAGAAACGCACTGACGCCCGAGCCCGTCATGGTCACGCCCGGCATACGGCCGTTCCGCACCGCCGCGCGCCACGTGTAGATCAACGACCGCGACACCCCGAACCTATCGGCCGCCGCTGCCACCGACCCGCGTTTCGAAAACGCGGCGTCGAGAATCTGCAGCTTGTCTTCGACCGCCCAGCCACGGCGACGCTCCACCGTGCTGATCACTTCCGGCAACTTGGTCATTGGCGTCCTTAAGACCAGTCATAAGGACACCAACACTCAACTATCAGCAGCGGCGCGCCAAGCCCCAACACCCGCAGCCGTCGGCA
>JANNUW010000487.1:0-1102 GCA_031414095.1 Hyphomicrobium sp.
CTTCGCTCCGCGATCCAGCAGCAGGCCATCGAGATCATGGCCTCGGCGCAGACCCGCGGTAGCGCACGGATCGCTGGGCATGACGACATCTGCAGCTTCGACGCCACCGTCAAAGCCGCGAAACTGGCTTTTGCAACCAGCGGCCTCACCCCAAGGGACATCGACCTTGTCGAGCTGCACGATTGCTTCTCGATCGCCGAGATCATCGATACCGAGGATCTGGGATTGGTACCGCGCGGGCAGGGCGGCGCCTTTGCCAAGGAGGGGCGCACCGCCGTCGGCGGCGACATTCCTGTCAACGCCAGTGGCGGCCTCTTATCCAAAGGCCATCCTGTCGGCGCGACCGGCATCGGCCAGATCTACGAGAGCGTGCTGCAACTACGCGGCAAGCACACCAATCAGGTCCGCGACGCTGCCATTGCCATGACCCATAATCTCGGTGGCACCGGCGTTGCCTGCACCGTCAACATCCTGCGGCGTACCGATGCCTGATCAAAGCCCCCTTGCCGACCTCACCGTCACCATTCTTCATTGCAACGCTTGCGGTGCGAATGATCCGGGTCCGCGCGACCTTTGTCCCGTCTGCCATTCCGCTGATCTCGTTACGCGAGATGTTGGCGGGGCGGGCACGCTTGTCGCCGCCACGCTCATCCGGCGGCCGCCCGCAAAGTTCAAGGCCGATGGCGCCTATGGCATCGCCATAGTCGAACTCGACGCCGGGGTTCGTGTCGTCGGCCGAGTCGACGAAGTGCCCGGAAGCTGGCAGCCCGGAGAGCGCGTCGCTGTCATCGCCAAGCGCATGGGCTACGACGTTTTCGGAAAGGCCCCATCATGAGCGATATCGTTTGTGAGAAATTCGGCGGCGTCTGGCTGATCAGAATCGATCGCGCCGCCAAGATGAACTCGCTCGATTTCGCGGCGCATGAAGAACTGGTCGAGGTGTGGCGGGAATTCGAGCGCGACGATACCGCCCGCGTCGGCGTGATTACCGGTGCGGGCAACAAGGCGTTTTGCGCCGGCGCCGACCTCAAGACCTACACCATGTCGTTTGCGACGCTGCCACCGCACGAATTCCGCCAGAAATGGGTCGATGGCGTCGGGC
>JANNUW010000488.1:0-6011 GCA_031414095.1 Hyphomicrobium sp.
ACTGGACGCAGTCTTGGTTATCTCGCAAAAAAACGCCGGACCTTTAGGGGCCCGGCAAAGTTAATCAGGTGGTGCCTGGGAGAAAGGAGCGTGGCCGCGCCTCATCCCTTATTCAGCAGCTTCGAGTTGCTTGGCGTTGGGCCCACCGCTATCGACTGCAATTGGCACGCTGCGCGGCTTCATGCGCTCGGGCAGATTGCGCACGAGGTCGATGGAGAGGACACCGTCGTTGAGGGCGGCTGTCTTCACCTCGACGTAATCGGCGAGCTGGAAACGGCGCTCGAAGTTGCGGGTCGCGATCCCGCGATGAAGGTACTTGCGCTCCGCTGTTTCAGCGGCCTTCTCGCCGCGCACGGTCAGCAGGCTTTCCTTGGCGTCGATCTTGAGTTCCGACTGATTAAAGCCGGCGACCGCCATGGTGATGCGATAATCGGAATCGCCAGTACGCTCGATATTGTAGGGCGGGTAAGTGGCTTCGTTATCGACGCTGGAGGCTGCGTCGAAAAGCTGTGCCAGCCGGTCAAAGCCAATGGTCGAACGGAAGAGGGGCGTGAAATCGGTATGTCTCATCGGTCATATCCTTCGTTGAGAAGCAACATGTGGAAGCAAGGCTCGCCAGAATTGGCCGAACCTTTCGTCAGACGCATCCCCGCGCGCGTGCGGCGAATACAAAGCAGTAGTTAGGAGGTGCGGGCCAGAGTTCAAGGGGACGCGTGATGTGCGTCGGTCACGCCCCGCGTCCCCAAAGTCTTGGCCCCAACTCCTGCGTCCCCGGACGGGGCGGGCGTCAGCTGCGCCGATCCGGGGTCACGTCCAAGCTAAATCCGGCCTCACGCCTTCAGCACGACTTTGCCGAAGTGAGCGCCGCTTTCGAGATGGGCGAGCGCCACCGGGTATTGGTCGAACGGGAATATGCTGTCGACGACGGGCCGCATTTGATGCAGCGAAATCGCGCGGTTCATGTCTTCGAACATGGCGCGGCTGCCGACAAAAATGCCCTGCATGCGAATGTTCTTAAGCAGCAGCATGATCGTGCCGATGGTGCCGCCCGCAAGTACGCCGATGAGGGCAATGTGTCCGCCAGTACGTACGGCCTCTATCGACTGCGGAAGCGTTCCAGCGCCGCCGACTTCAACGACGTGATCGACACCAACGCCGCCGGTCAGGTCACGAACGGCGCGGCCCCAATCGGGCGTCGTCTTGTAATTGATCGTATCCGACGCGCCGAGCGCACGCACGCGCTCCAGCTTCGCATCGCTGCTCGACGTCGCGATGACGCGCGCGCCGTGCATCTTGGCAAACTGAAGTGCGAACAGCGAAACGCCGCCCGTGCCCTGCACCAGCACGGTCTCGCCGGCCTTCAATCCGCCCGATGTGATCAGCCCGTTCCAGGCCGTCAGCGCCGCACACGGCAGCGTCGCGCCTTCCTCGTCTGTCAAATGGGCCGGCACATGCACCAGCCCCTCGGCTTCGAGGACCACGTATTCGGCCGCCAGTCCCGGTATCGCGCCGCCGAGAGAAGTTGCGAACTTGGCGTCGTTGCTCGGGCCATCGATCCAGCCCTGCATGAATGAGCCGGCGACGCGGTCGCCAGCTTTGACGCGGGTGACGCCAGCGCCGATGCTGACGACTTCGCCGACGCCATCCGAGAGTGTTTGAAAGGGCATCGCGAGGTTGGGATAATACTGGCCGCGCACCATCAGCAGGTCGCGATAGTTGAGCGACCAGTTGCGCATTTTGACGAGCGCCTGGCCATGTCCGGCGACCGGCGCCGGCCGCTCGGCCATGACGAGCTTGTCGATGCCAAAACCGCCGGTCAGTTCATAGGCTTTCATGTCGCTCTCCGTGATCGGCGGTCAGTGTTGCAGAATCTCAGCGTTAGGCGCGCATGGCTGGATAGTCGGTATAGCCTTCGGCGCCACCGCCGTAATACGTAGCCTGATTGCCACCGTTCAACGTAGCATTCTTTTCGAGGCGCGCCGGCAGATCGGGATTGGCGATATACGGTCGGCCGAATGCGACGAGGTCGGCGTCACCCGATTGAACGGCCTTGATCGCAAGATCCCGGTCATAGCCGTTGTTGGCCATGTAGGCACCGCGGAATAACCGCCGCAGGTCGGCAAAGGTGGTGCCGGCCGGGGCGTCGCGCGCGCCGCCGGTATCGCCTTCGATCAAATGCAAGTAGCCCAGATTGAAGCTGTCGGCGACTTTGATGGCATGGCTGAAGGTCGCCACCGGGTCGCTATCGAAGGCGTCGGAAAATTTCGAGAAAGGGCTGAACCGCACGCCGACACGGCTGGCGGGAAACACGGCCACGAGCGCCGCGAGGATCTCGCTCAGCAAGCGCGTGCGGTTCTCGATCGAGCCGCCGTAGGCATCGGTGCGCTCGTTCGATCCGTCGCGCAGAAATTGATCGATCAGATAGCCGTTGGCGGCGTGCAATTCGACGCCGTCAAAGCCCGCAATTTTCGCGTTGACCGCCGCTTGTTTAAAGTCTTCGACCAAACGGGGAATTTCGGAAAGTTCAAGCGCGCGCGGTGCCGACGTTTCGACAAAGCCCTTGCCGTCGAAGGTTTGCGCTTTCGCCGTAATGGCCGAGGGCGCAACAGGTGCTTGCCCATTAGGCAAAAGCGACGTGTGCGAGATGCGGCCGACGTGCCAGAGCTGCGCAAAAATACGCCCGCCGTTGCGGTGTACGGCATCGGTTACGAGACGCCAGCCCGCAATCTGCTCGGGGCTGTAGATGCCGGGCGTCCAGGCATAGCCTTTGCCTTCGGGTGTAATCTGCGTGCCCTCGGAAATGATGAGACCGGCGGTGGCGCGCTGGGCATAGTATTCGGCATTGAGCGCGTGCGGCACGTCACCCGCGGGCAAGGCCCGGTTGCGCGTCAACGGCGCCATCACCAGGCGATTGGGGAGTTCGAGATCACCCAGTTTGAAGGGCGTAAATAGAGCGGGTGTCGACATCAAATTTGATCCTCGTAATTTTTTTGCTGGTGACGGGTCGCGGCACAGCGACGTTGGCAACGCAGGGCCCACCGCACTGCCAAGCTGAACTGCTGGTACTTGGACTTGAACTGAAGAATTTCAACTGCGGCGGGTGACCCCGCAGCCTGTCAGCTGGTCGCGGCCAATTTGCCCTGCAACGCTTTCAGCGCTGCTATGGCATCGCCGCCGGCGAATAAAAAGTCATCGACGCCGGCCGATTTCAAGGCCGCTTCGCGCTCGCCGGGCCGCCCTGCCATCAGGATCAGGTTTGCGCCCGCGGCTTTGAGGGCGTGGGCTGTCGCGACGGCGTGCTCGGCGTTGATGGGGTCGGACGAACAGATGCAGGCGGCCTTTGCGCCAGACGCACTGAAGGCCGCGGCGGCGGCCTGCGCACCGGCGTAGCCGTCGCTCATGTCGGCCGCGATGCCGCCGGCTGCGAGGTAGTTTTTGACCCAGGTCGATCGCACGTTGTGGTCGATGACTTCGCCGAGGCTTGCTAGGAAGACCGTGAACGGCGCCCGAGTTGCGATCGCATATCGATCGGCCACATCACGCAGTGCCTCGAAAGGTTCGGCGAGACGCGTCATGGTCAGCGCGCGTACCTGCTCAGCGGGTTCTGTCGCCGCGTTGACCGGATGCGGCCAAGGCACCGTCGTCACGCCGTCGTCACCCAGGCGCGGAAAGGCCGAGACGCCGGTGATTTCCATGCGGCCCGTGGCGATTGCCGCTGCGCGTGCGCTGGCCACTTGGCCGATAGCGTCTTGCACGAAGCCACTCTTGAGTGCGGCGACGATGCCTCCCTCGGCTTCGATCGATTGAAAAATATCCCAGGCCTTTTGCGCGAGGTCGGCAGTCAAGTTTTCGACGTACCACGACCCACCAGCCGGATCGGCAACGCGGCCGAGATTTGATTCTTCTTGGCAGACGATCTGGATGTTGCGCGCGACACGGCGGGCAAACGCATCGGGCTGGCCGAGAGCGAAGGTGAACGGCAGCACGCAGATCGCATCGGCGCCGCCAATCGCTGCCGACGCGCACGCGATTGTCGTGCGAATGATGTTCGTCCACACGTCGCGTTTGGCCATCATGCGATAGGAGGTGACCGCGTTGAACGGCACCTTGGCGCAGGCATCTCCCGCGCCGCACGCGTCGGCGATGCGCCATACGAGTTGGCGGGCGGCGCGCAGCTTGGCGACGCCTATGAACTGGTCATCGTCAATCGCGAGCGTGACTTCGATTTTTGGCAAGGCATCGGCGGGCTTGAGTCCGGTCGCTTCGCAGGCGCGCATGTAGGCGACGACCGTCGCCAGCATGATGGCGAGTTCTTGCGCTTCGCTGGCGCCGCCGATGTGATAGGGCGCTCCGTCGGCGCGCAGCGCCGTCACGCCTGGCCACGCGCTCGCGTCGCGGGCGAGCTTTGCGCCGGCTTCAAGCGCCGCGCCGATCGGCATATCGAGCCGGCCGGTGCGGGCCAGGTCGCCGATCGGGTCGTATCCTAAATGCGCTTTGCGCGTGCTGGCAGGAACCTTGGCGTAATCCCACAGGCCTTTTAAGCTAGCGGCCGCAGCTGGTGTTTCAGCGCCAGCGACGAGCGAAATCGTGCACAGGTCAAGCATCACGCCATTGAGCGCGCGCGTGAGAGTGGCTTCGTCGGGCGCGAGGCCAAGGCCGCCGGCTGCTGCGATCTGGAGCACGATCGACATGACGCCGCCTTCGAGATCGTCGAGGATCGCTTGGTTCACGACGACAGGATCGGTGCCGAAATGCATCTGGCGGATATCCCAGCCGCCTGCATCGCGTGTAAGACGCGTGCCGCGCACGAACGGCGCTAGGCCCGGCACTGCGTCGGCTGATCCAGGTAACGCCGTCTCAGCCGTGTAGAGCGGCTCGACGCGCAGGCCGTCCGCGGTTTTCGTCACCAAGCGGCGTTCGAAATCGGCCCCCTTGATGGCTTTGTCGACAAGGCCGCGCCACTGGTACACCGTGGCTGCCGGAAAGCCGTCTGCCAACGGCAATGGGGGGGCGGAATGTGCGGCCGTCATAGGCACCTCGATTGGCGTTTTGCTAGGGTGACCGTCGCCCGGGACAGAGTTTTGACGGGGCCATTTGTCATGGCTGTCTATAGGGGTTAGCCCCCCGGCGCGCATCAGGAAAAGGCTCATCGATGCTCGCGGCACGGCGACACGGCTTACGGGTTCACGCAACGGCAGCGAAACAGTTTTCCAGTGCGTATGCCCCAGTCGGCGATGCAACTGACCTTTGCAAAGCCGATATCCCATGCCAAGAGCTTTTGAAAGCGCCCCCGAGTCGGGTCGACGCGCGGGTCCGACAATCTATCTATTCAAAAGCGTATGTGCCGACGGCAGCGCGCGACAATTGGAGATAAACGAGCCATGAGCCAGTCAGTGCTTCAGAGCGGCAAGCTCTTTATCGGCAAAAGCTCCAAGCCCGAATATCTCGATCTCAAATTCGCCAATCGGCACGGCCTGATCACGGGCGCGACCGGCACCGGCAAAACGGTGACGCTGCAGGGGCTTGCCGAAGGCTTTTCGGCAGCCGGCGTGCCGGTCTTTGCAGCCGACATCAAGGGTGACCTGTCGGGTATTGCAGCCGTGGGCGAGCCCAAAGACTTCCTGGTCAAGCGCGCCGCCGAAGTCGACCTCGGCGCCGATTGGACGCAGCAGGCCTATCCCGCCATTTTCTGGGACGTGTTCGGAATTTCGGGCCATCCCATCCGCGCCACTGTGCTCGATATGGGGCCGCTGTTGCTGTCGCGATTGCTCGAACTCAACGAAACACAGGAAGGTGTCATGAACATCGCCTTCCGCGTGGCGGCCGATGAAAAGATGCCGGTGCTCGATCTCAAGGATTTGCGCGCGCTGATCAATTCGGTCGCCGAGCGCTCCAAAGAACTGATCCGCGCCCTGCTCTTCCAGCACCAGCAGGCGGCGCTGAATGGAGCCAACCGACGTGGTGGCGACGTTGCCGTACTTGGACATGAGCTCTTTCGACCGCTCGGCGAC
>JANNUW010000489.1:0-2134 GCA_031414095.1 Hyphomicrobium sp.
TTCGAGCCGCCGGTCTGCGGTCGGCGCTGGAATGGGAAGACGCAAGATCTGCCCGTCCATGATTGGGTTGACGCCCAAATTGGCTTCGCGGATGGCTTTGTCGACGGCCTGGACGTTCGAGCGATCCCAAACTTGCACGGATACCATCCGCGCTTCGGGCACTGTCACCGTCGCCACCTGATTGAGCGGCATCCGCGCGCCGTACACCATGACGTGGACAGTATCGAGCAAATGCGAGCTGGCGCGGCCCGTCCTGAGGCCGGAAAGTTCGCGCTTGAGGGCTTCGATCGAAGCGCGCATACGCCGCTCGATTTCTTGAATGTCGTAACTCGTCAGTGACATGACCTAACTCCCCGTCGATTTATTGAGGCGTTCCCGCCATGACTTTACGTATTCATATAGGTGACGCAGGTGGAACTACGTCTCAGAAGCTTGGCTGCGACACAAGGACGGCGGTTCTAACCGGCAATAACGGTAGCGCGCGCCTGACCATTGAGCACGCGCAGCAGATTACCCGGTTCATCGATCGAAAATACAATAACCGGAAGCCCGTTGTCGCGCGCAAGTGCGATGGCGGCACCATCCATGACTTTGAGGTCGCGGGTCAGCACCTCAGCATGGGTGAGCCGGTCGTAGCGTTCGGCCTGGGGCACTTTTTTCGGATCGGCCGCATAGACGCCATCGACCTGGGTGGCTTTGGCAACCGCGTCACAGCACATTTCCACGGCGCGAAGCACGGCGGCCGTATCAGTTGTAAAATACGGGTTGCCGGTGCCGGCCGCAAAAATGACGACGCGCCGCTTGGACAGATGATGCATGGCGCGCGGTCGCGTAAAGCTTTCACACACCGTCGGCATCGGGATGGCCGACAGCACGCGGGCGGGCGTTCCCAAGTGCTCGAGTGCATTCTGGAAGGCGAGTGCGTTCATTACGGTCGCCAGCATGCCCATATAATCGGCGGTCGCCCGGTCCATGCCCTTGGCCGCGCCCTGCAACCCACGAAAAATATTACCGCCCCCGACCACGACGGCGATTTCGGCACCGGCCGCGACGCCGTCCGTGACGTCTCGCGCCAAACGGTTCACAACCGCCATGTCGATGCCGTAGGCGCCCGACCCCATCAACGCTTCGCCCGACAGCTTCAGCAGCAGCCGCTGATACTTCAGGGGGGGCAATTCAGCTCCGGTGGCAGTCATGTCAGTGCAATCCTTCGAATGTTCGCTGGCGGTCTGTCGCACGGCCCAATCCAGGCCGCGCCAGGGCTAATAGCTGCACTCGCCGGCCGCAAGTCTAAACCGCATTCGGGCGCGGCGACGGTTTGTTGAAAACCCTGTCTCGCAGGGAACAGAGACAAAACGGCGGGTTAGAGTAATCTGCGCTTCACGACTTACACCGAGGGCGGAGACAAAAACACATGATCGCAAGCCAACCAGCGAGTAGCGCTCCGGCGGCCGATGTCCAGCCCCTGCTGGCCGCGCGCAGCATTACTAAAACCATCAATACGGCAGCTGGCGACTTGCACATTTTGAAAGGCGTCAGCATGGATCTGCGCCCGGGCGAGCTGACACTTCTCATGGGGCCTTCGGGGTCGGGTAAAACGACGCTGCTGTCGATTCTGGGCTGCATCCTGACGGCGACCGGCGGCGAGCTGAAAATTTCGGGCGAAGAAGCCGTTGGCAAAACCGCCGAAGGCTTGGCCGATCTGCGCCGCCGCCACGTCGGCTTCGTGTTCCAGGGCTACAACCTGTTTCCGACACTCACGGCCATGGAGAATGTCATGGTGGCACTCGACGTGCGCGGCGCTCTGACCCGCGATCCCGTACAGGCCTCGATCGACGCCTTGAAATCGGTTGGCCTCGGGCACCGCCTCAATACGTTCCCATCCAAATTATCGGGCGGCGAAAAACAACGCGTCGCCATCGCCCGCTCGCTCTCTGGGCGGCCTTCCGTTATTCTCGCTGACGAGCCGACCGCGGCACTTGATAGCGAAAACGGCAAGGCTGTCATGGAACTCCTGGCCTCCGTTGCCAAAGATCCCACACGCGCCGTTCTGGCTGTGACCCACGACCATCGCACTTTGCCATACGCCGACCGCATCATCCGCATCGAAGACGGCATCATCGTCGCCGACGAA
>JANNUW010000490.1:0-11184 GCA_031414095.1 Hyphomicrobium sp.
GCCAGATGAATGAGCCGCCCGGCGCCCGTATGCGTGTTGCTCTGACGGGTCTGACGGTCGCCGAAGACTTCCGCGACAAGGGCCAGGATGTGTTGTTCTTCGTCGACAACATCTTCCGCTTCACGCAGGCCGGCTCCGAAGTGTCGGCACTGCTCGGACGTATTCCTTCCGCAGTGGGCTATCAGCCGACACTGGCGACCGACATGGGCGCTCTGCAGGAACGCATCACCACGACCCAGAAGGGCTCGATCACCTCGGTGCAGGCGATTTACGTTCCCGCCGACGACTTGACCGACCCGGCGCCCGCGACCTCGTTCGCACATTTGGATGCGACCACGACACTGTCGCGCTCGATTGCTGAAAAGGGCATCTACCCGGCCGTCGACCCACTCGACTCGACATCGCGCATGATGGACCCGCGCATCGTGGGCGAAGAACATTACGCCGTTGCCCGTCAGGTTCAGTCGATTCTGCAGAAGTACAAGTCGCTTCAGGACATCATCGCCATTCTGGGCATGGACGAGCTTTCAGAAGACGACAAGCTGACAGTGGCGCGTGCCCGCAAGATCGAACGTTTCATGTCGCAGCCGTTCTCGGTTGCTGAAGTGTTCACCGGCTCGCCGGGCAAGCAGGTTGCGCTCGCCGATACGATCAAGGGCTTCAAGGGCCTCTGCAACGGCGACTACGATCACCTCCCCGAACCAGCGTTCTACATGGTCGGCTCGATCGAAGAAGCCATGGCCAAAGCCGAGAAGCTGGCGGAAGCCGCTTAATTGCACGACACGACGGTCTCTAACGCATAGGCGAGATACACCATGGCTGATGATGATGAGACTGAAATCCGGATTCCCGAGCACGATTTCGGCACCTGCTGCGACGAGTTGAAGGAAGCGATGAGCGGCGAAGATTTCGAACCGCTCATCAGCGTCGGCGAAGACGGCGTGCTCTACATGTCGGTCGGTCTGGTCGAAGTCGATGAAGACGATCCAGGCATGCTCGATCACCCGATATTCTTCTGCCCGTTCTGTGGCAAGGGGCTGCAGACCGCCGAAGGCGTTCGCGAAAAAACTGGCGACACGGACGAAGACGACGAAGAAGACGCCACGGCTTGATGGCCCTACGGGCTCTGATGGACGTGGAGCTGAACGCTTGATTGGAAGACACATCGATGGCCGGCACCTTTAAGTTCGAACTCGTAAGTCCTGAAAAGGTCCTGATGTCGGCTGACGCCGATGAAGTCATGTTGCCCGCATACGAGGGCGACATGACGGTGTTCGCACAACATGCGCCGGTCGTCGTGACGCTGCGGCCGGGCGTTCTCGATATTGGATCGGGCGGAACGAAATCGCGCATCTTCGTGCGCTCGGGCTTTGCCGAAATTGTCCCCGACCGCGTCACCGTGCTGGCTGAAAAGGCCTTCGATATGGCCGACGCCGATCCGTTGCACATCGCAGCTGAATTAAAGGCTGCCGAAGAAGAACTGGCCGCTGCTACCAGCGACGACGCCGTGTTCATGGCCTCGCGAGCGGTCGAACAGCTGCGCTTGCTAGGTGGCAAGTCGGCTTAATCCGATTGCCGGTTCTTGGTCACCACCGGCCAAGCGCTGAGGGGCAGACCTGGATTGTAGTTCGACTTTTCAATTAAGACAGGGCCAACTCAATCAAGAGATATCAGCCGGTTGGCGGGACGACGCGCACATACGTGTTGTGCAGGCGGTAGGCCTCGTGTACCACGCTATAGAATCTAATCTGCCACACCTGCACGATTTTCGAGTCGCGGCAAGTGGTGGTTTTGCACTTTTTCTTGTTAGCCAAGAATCGCCGTGTTCACTTTGGCTAGGTGATTCGGACTAGGGGACATGGGCGATGCTTAAAAATGTACGACTGCGCGAAGGTAATATGGCAACCAACACTCTAGATGATCGCAAACGGGCTTTTGAGATAATCAAGGCTAAGTCTTTTGTCCTTGGTGACATCATTCTGTCATCTGGCGAGAAAAGCGACCACTACTTCGATATGAAGCCAGCGATGTTCGATCCTGAGGGCGTGAACATACTCTGTCGCCTGATACTCAGTCGAATCGCTCATTTGAACGTAGATTATATTGGTGGCCTGGAGATGGGGGCTGTACCATTGATTGCGCCACTTGCCATGATCAGTGGTGAACAGGGTAGGCCGATACCGGGGTTCTTTGTTAGAAAAGCTCCCAAAGAGCATGGAACACGCAAGCTCATTGAGGGTGTTGTCGACCTCATTGGCAAGAACATAGTCGTCGTTGACGATGTGACGACAACCGGTCAGTCGGCTATGAAGGCCATCAACGAACTCAAGGCGGCTGGAGCAATTATTAAGTTGGTGTTGTCGGTTGTCGATAGGCAGTCTGGCGCTTCAGAGTTTTATGCGAAGGAAGGCATCCCCTTCCAGTCGCTCTTCACAGCAAGCGATTTCTTAGACAGCTGATCGCGATCCTCTCGTCACTTTTCGCCGTCAAGATATTTGCGGCGTTCTTCATCGGATGCGAGCCCCGCAAAGGCCATCTGTGATGCAGCATATGTGAGCGCGAGGATGGCTGTAGACCAAGCTAAACCCTTGCCGGTATCCGGTTCTTGCATCATCGCAGCCAGCGCTACTGCTATTCCCGCCAGACCGACAAGCTTGCGGACGGTGTGCGCTTTACTCACGAGGGTCCTCCTAGGTCACTGTCGTCGTTGCGGTCGGTCACGTCGTTGCGAACGTCATCGGGTGACGCCAAGCGCGCGAACATCATTTCCGCAGCTGCGTGGGTCACGACAAAGATCACGGCGGCAGCGGCAAGCCCGGCCCAAAAATTTTGCAGAGCGAACATGGTGCCTAATGCGATCGCCATGCCCGCGAGGTCAATGAGCGTGCGGACACGGTGCGCTTTGTTCATGCTAGGCCTCCGGTGTTTGGCGCGTGCCGTTTCACGAGTGGCGCAAAGTCTTCGACCACGCGCGTATAAACTTCGCGTTTGAACGGCACGATCAGATCGACAACTTCGCTCAAATCAGCCCACCGCCACTTATCGAATTCGATTTTATCGGCGTCATCGGGCGTAATGTTGACGGCGTCGTCCGTGCCGTCGAAGCGCATCAAAAACCATTTCTGACGCTGACCTCGATAGAGCCCACCCCAAACTTTGCCCTGTAAATGGGCGGGCAGGTCGTAGGTGTACCAATCGGGTGATTGCGCGAGGATCGAAGCGTCTGTAATGCCTGTTTCTTCCCACAGCTCGCGCGCGGCCGCCTGTTCTGGCGCTTCGCCGGGATCGATGCCGCCCTGCGGCATCTGCCACCAGCTGCCCGATCCTTCCGGGCTGTCATTTACGTCGGGGCGCCGCCCGATCCAAACTTGACCGGCCCGGTTGATGACCATCAGCCCAACGCACGGGCGAAAAATGAGACCAGCTTTGGCTGTAGGCGGCGCGGAGGTTGAACTCATACGGGGCGTGTTCCTTCATCCAAACTTAAATCGGGCGGCGCGCGGCACAAAAAAAGATGGGCGCCGTGAAGCGCCCATCTTGGTTCATAACTGACAATCTTGAAAGCTCAGTTCGGCACAGCCTTCTTGTCGGCTTCGGCTGCCGGCGCGGTTGCTGCGGCTGGCGGGTCTGCCGGTTTGGCAACGTCGGCCCCGGTCGCGCCGGGCAGCGTTCCGCGCAGCATGTTGAGCGCATACTGCAACTGCGTGTCCTTCTCGGGTTCCTTGGGAACGTAAGCCGACGAGCCAGACTCTTCTTGCTTCTTCTCGCCAGATTCGCCGTCCTTGGGCTTGTCCGGGTTCGCCAAGTGGCCGCGCAAGCTGGCCTCGCCGCGCGGCTTTTCGGCCGCGGCCTTGGCCTTCATATCTTCGGGCAGTTCTTCTTCGACCACAATATCGGGATCGATTCCCTTGGCCTGGATCGAACGGTTGGACGGCGTGTAATAGCGCGCCGTGGTCAGCCGGATGGCCCCATTGCCGCCGAGCGGAATGATGGTCTGCACCGAGCCCTTGCCGAACGATCGCGTGCCGATGATGGTGGCCCGCTTGTGATCCTGAAGAGCACCGGCAACGATTTCAGACGCCGAAGCCGAGCCGCCGTTGATGAGCACGACGATGGGTTTACCGTCAGCCGATTCGCCGGCCCGCGCCTGAGCGCGCTGCGTTTCTTCGTTGTTGCGGCCCTTGGTCAGAACAATTGCGCCACGCTCAAGGAAGTCGTCCGAGACCGCGATCGCCTGGTCGAGAAGCCCGCCCGGGTTGTTGCGCAAGTCAATAACGTAGCCCTTGAGATTAGACCCCAAGTCCTTTTTCAACTGGTCGATCGACTTGACGAGATTGGCGTGTGTCTGCTCGTTGAATGTCGACACCTTGACGTAAGCGACGTCAGGCCCTTCGGCACGCGCCTTGACGGCGTTGATGCGGATGACGTCGCGCACAATCTTGATGTCGAAGGGATCTTCTTTGCCCTTGCGAATGACCGTCAGCGTGATCGGCGTGTTGACCGGGCCGCGCATTTTTTCAACGGCCTGTTCGAGCGTCAAGCCCGAGATCATCTCGTTGTCGAGGTGCGTAATGAGGTCGTTGGCGAGAACGCCGGCTTTGGCCGCTGGCGTTTCGTCGATCGGCGAGACGACTTTGATGACGCCGTTTTCCATCGTCACTTCGATGCCGAGGCCACCAAATTCGCCGCGCGTCTGCACCTGCATGTCGCGGTAATTCTTGGCACTCATGTAGGACGAGTGCGGGTCGAGCGCTGCGAGCATGCCGTTGATGGCCGATTCGACCAGCATCGTGTCGTCGGGCTTTTCAACGTAGTCAGACCGGACTCGCTCGAACACGTCGCCGAACAGATCGAGCTGCCGGTAGAGTTCTGAATTCGGCGAAGTCGCCGAAAAGGTGCTCGAAACGTTCAGCACCGTCGTGACGCCGGCAAGACCTGCCATCGTCAGAAACGTCCAGAACGCATAATCTGTTTTGCGCATTAGCCTTGCACCTTCTGCTGACCGGCGACCCACCAGGGGTCCGGGTCGATTGGCTGTCCGTCCTTGCGAAATTCTACGTAAAGCACGGGGGCTGAGGACTGGGAGGCCCCCGGTGCTGATTTTGATTTAGCTTGACCACTCATGGTCCCGATGGCCTCGGCCGCAAGAACGAATTGGCCCGGCTGCACATCGATTTGCGACAATCCTGCTACCAGGACATGATACCCGCCACCAGCGTTGATGATCAAGAGTTGGCCGTAACTTCTAAACTCGCCTGCATAAACGACCCACCCATCGCAGGGCGAGGTCACCAGGGCCGAGGAGCGCGTTTCCAGTACCATACCCTTGGAACTATTGCCGAATTGCGTCTTTTCGCCAAACGATAGGACCTTTCGGCCCTGGGCCGGCAAGGGCAGCTTGGCTTTTGCCAGATCAAATGAAATTGCCGGCTTTATCCGGCCCGCGCTGCCGGGCACCAGAGATAGCCCGGCTGGCGCCAATTCGACGAATTTATCTTCGGCAGGCTTGGCAGCAGGGGGGATATTGAAAGCTGTCTCAACTGGCTTGGCGGCAGGCTGAGAGCCATCGGGTCCCGCGGGTGCCGCCGGCAAAATGGCACCCGAGAGGCTTGCCACCGGTGCGGGTGCAGCGGCGGGCGCCTGTGCCTTGGCTTCGCGATCGTAGTCGCCAAGGCCGGTATTGCGCCGGACGGTATCGTCGAGCTTGGCGATCAACTCGTTCAGATCGCTCACATTTTTTTGGATTTCCTGGGTCGCTTGGCGGACTTGGGAAAGCTCTGCCTGACGTTCGCCGACGGACTGCTTTTTAGTCTCGATCAGACCGGCAAGGCGGGTGCGCATTTCGGTCAACTGCACCGTTTCCGACTTCAAACGGTCGCCCTCGGTGCGAATGTCGGTCATCACCCGGATGAGTTCATTGAGCTTTTCCGAAAGTTCGACGGCCTGCGAGCGCATTTCGGGAAAAGCGGCCGCCAGCAACATCGCGCTGCGGACCATGCCGAGCGCATCTTCGCGCCGTGTAATGAGAACTGGTGGCGGGTTGCGGCCCATGCGCTGCAGAGCCGCCAGCAGCTTGGCGATATGCCCGTGGCGCTGGCTGAGCGAGCCGCGAACCAGCTTTTCCTGGGCTTCGAGTTCGCCTAAGCGGCCCTCGATGGCCGACATCTGGGCTTCGCTCTTTTGAATAAGCGCCGACGTCTCGAGCAGCCGGGTATTGAGTTTTTCGCGCTCGGTCGTCAGCTTGGCGAGGTCGTCCTTGATGCTCGCAGCCTTGGCTTCCTTAGCCTCGAGCTCCTGGCGATTGCTGTCGAGTTTCTCGCGAATTTCACCTGCAGGCGGCGAGAGTGCAGCCGGGGGAGTTTCAGCGTCCTGCGGCCATGCGCTGGACGCGTTCGCCAAAAGAAGGGCCAAACCCGCGGCGACGCCAAAGGTTCTTGCGCTCGATACCGTTACCTGTTGCGAACGCCTCAAGCCTTTAAGTCCTGCCGCTTCCAAAATGAATGCACGCGACGGCCGCGAACCGTTGCTCGTAGCGTTTCCGATGAAAACCATAACAGAGCGAAACTCACCAGCGTGTTAATTCCCGTTAAGATGCCAAAATTACGGCAAATTGTAGCGTCGATCCGTGACGCCGACATGTGAACGGCGCTCGGACCGCGCGTGGCACGCGCGAGATGTTTGCTCTGTTCGCACCAAAGCCTTATCACTGGAACGAACCGCAGACTTATCAGGGACAACGGATGACAACTCTACTCTACTACGCCTCGACCATAGCCGTCTTTGCTGTCGCCATCGTTTTGATGATTGGTCTGTGGACTATGCTGCGCGGCGGCAATGCCAATCTTAGTCAGAAAATCATGCGTTGGCGGGTCGGCCTGCAATTCGTGGCGATATTGCTGATCGTCGGCTTTATGCTGGTCAACCGCTGAAGATGCGTTGAAGGGCAGGTCGCACACATGGTCAAACTGAACAAGATTTACACGCGCACCGGAGACGGCGGTTCGACGGGCCTGGGTACGGGTCAGCGCGTGTCGAAAGCGGATGCCCGCATCTGTGCCTACGGCACCGTCGACGAGACCAACGCGGCCATCGGCATCGTGCGCCAGCACCTAGGCGCTTTACCGCAGCTCGATGCGCAGCTGACTCGCATCCAGAACGATCTGTTCGACCTCGGCGCCGACCTGTGCGTTCCCGATCGCGGCGAAAAACTCGGCTATGAGCCGTTGCGCATGTCGGACGATCAGGCGGCGAGATTGGAGACTGAAATCGATGCCATGAACGGGTCGCTGAAGCCGCTCAATTCGTTCGTGCTGCCGGCCGGATCGGCGGCGGCAGCAAGCTTGCATCTCGCCCGCACCATCTGCCGCCGCGCCGAACGCGAGATGGTCGCGCTCGCGGCCATGGATGGCGAGCCTGTCAGCGGCGCTGCCCTCAAATATATCAATCGCTTGTCGGACTATCTTTTTGTGGCTAGCCGTTATGTCAATGCGCAAGGGTCGGGTGATGTCTTGTGGGTGCCGGGCAAAAACCGCTGAAAAAGACGCATCGCCTTTTTTCTAACCCCTTGAGGATACGCACCAATGTTCGTTCCCCTGCACGATGATAACCGGCTGAGTTCCATCCGGTATCAGTACGTGACAGTGGCGCTGATTGCGATCAATGTGCTGGTGTATATTTTCGAACAGACCACCGTTGGCGATGCCTTGCTCGCTAGCTTTGCGCTCATACCGGGCGAGCTGCTGGGCGTCGGGCTTCCTGGCGGCTCGCTTCCCGAAGGCATCGCCTCGGCTGCGATCCCAGAGCCGGCGACCTTACTCAGTTATATGTTCTTTCACGGCGGCATCTACCACCTGGCCGGCAACATGCTGTTCTTGTGGGTATTCGGCGACAACGTCGAGGACGCTCTGGGGCATGGCCGGTTCCTATTCTTCTATCTCGCCTGCGGAGTGTTCGCCGGACTGACGCATACACTGATCGCCAGTTCGTCGATTGGTCCCAGCCTCTCCGAACTCGTGCCGCTCGACGGCGAGTTGCCAGCCTCGGTTCTCGACATGCCGCTGATCGGCGCCAGCGGGGCGGTGGCCGGAGTGATCGCCGCCTACTTGATGCTGCACCCGCACGTCCGGGTCTGGGTTCTGGCCTTCAACGCCATTCCGCTGCGTATTTCGGCGGCATTTGCGCTCGGCCTCTGGGTTGTCATGCAGATCGTGATGGTGCTGGTGCCGCAGGCTGGGCCCGTGGCCTGGTGGGCTCACATCGGCGGGCTCATCGCGGGTGCCGTGCTGGTCGTGCTGTTGCGCCGCCGCGGGGTGCCCCTGTTCGATAAGGGATTGAGTTTAGGGTGAACGGGATTTGCGGCATTTCTCCCACTTCACACAGCAAACACCGCCCGTTGATTGACTTCAATTGAGGCCAACCGTAGTTTGCCTTTCGCAAGTGCGAAACGGCCGGTCTTACATGGCTGGCGAATCCACTTGCGACCAGCGGCTGAATCACCAGCCGCTGCGAGAATCCAAACGATATGAGCGTCTTGGCAGGCCGGAGCGCCAGCCCGGATTATTGCTTGCCGAACTGTTGCGTTAGGCATCGATGCGCGACAACACGAAATGCCCAGGAGCATTTGAACACATGAAGATTCTCGTGGCCGTTAAAAGGGTCGTCGATTACGCGGTCAAGATCCGGGTCAAATCCGATGGGTCGGGCATCGAACTCGCTAACGTTAAAATGTCGATGAACCCATTCGATGAAATCGCCGTCGAAGAAGCCGTGCGGCTGAAAGAAAAGGGCACCGCGACCGAGGTCGTCGTGGTGTCGATCGGTCCGCCAAAGGCTCAGGATACTCTACGCACCGCGCTCGCCATCGGCGCCGACCGCGCCATCCTCATCGAAACGCCTGACGACGCCCCCGTTGAACCGCTTGCAGTCGCCAAGTTGCTCAAAGCGTTGGTCGCCATTGAAAGCCCCGACATGGTGGTGCTCGGCAAGCAGGCCATCGACGACGATTGCAATCAGACTGGCCAGATGCTGGCCGCACTGTTGTCGTGGCCGCAAGGCACGTTCGCCTCGAAGATCGCGCCCGAGGCCGGCTCCGTGTCGGTGACGCGTGAAGTCGACGGTGGCCTCGAGACGCTCAAACTCAAGCTGCCGGCCGTCGTCACAACTGATCTTCGACTCAACGAGCCGCGCTATCCGTCGTTGCCAAATATCATGAAAGCCAAGAAGAAGCCGCTCGACGTCAAAAAGCCGGCTGATCTCGGCGTTGACATCACGGCGCGCCTCAAAGTGTTGAAGACGACCGAGCCACCCGTGCGTAAGGCAGGCGTGATGGTGGCTGACGTGGCCGAACTGGTGTCCAAACTAAAGACTGAAGCGGGAGTTATTTGATGCCGGTTTTGCTGCTTGCCGAACACAACAACGCCGCTCTGGGAAGTGCCACCGCCAAAGCGCTGACTGCCGCCAATGCCATCGATCAGGACGTGCATATTCTGGTTGCCGGTCACAATTGCGCGGCTGCTGCTGCGGCGGCTGCCAAGTTGCAAGGCGTGACCAAGGTGCTCCACGCCGACGCGCCGCATCTCGAACATGGCCTCGCCGAAGAGCTCGCCGCCGTGATTGTTCCGCTGATGAGTACATACAGCGCCGTGCTGGCACCCGCGACGGCCTCGGGCAAAAACACAATGCCGCGCGTCGCGGCCCTGCTCGACGTGATGCAAATTTCTGACATCACCAAAGTCTTGTCGCCCGATACCTTCGAGCGTCCGGTCTACGCCGGCAATGCCGTGCAAACCGTGCGATCGTCTGAGGCCAAGAAAGTCATCACCGTCAGAATCTCGACCTTTGCCGCGGCCGCTGAGGGCGGTTCGGCGGCCATCGACATGATTTCCGTGCCGGCTGCTGTCGGGCTGTCGCAATTCACCAGCGCCGAGTTGACCAAATCGGACCGGCCAGAGCTGACCGCCGCCAAGATTGTCATTTCCGGCGGCCGCGGCATGGGCAACAGCGAAAACTTTGCCAAGTATATCGAACCCGTCGCCGACCGCCTGGGTGCTGCTATGGGCGCATCGCGCGCCGCCGTCGACGCTGGCTTCGTTCCCAACGACTGGCAGGTTGGACAGACCGGCAAAGTCGTGGCGCCGGAACTTTACGTGGCCGTTGGCATCTCGGGTGCCATTCAGCATCTGGCCGGCATGAAAGATTCAAAAGTCATCGTCGCCATCAACAAGGATGGCGAAGCCCCGATCTTCTCGGTGGCCGACTACGGCTTGGTGGCCGATCTGTTTCAGGCCTTGCCCGAACTGGAAGCCGAATTGAAAAAGGCCGGACATTGAGTGGCAGCGCCGTGCCTGCATCTCAAAGGAATTTAGCGATGGAAGCCGCCGTAAAATCCGCAGTCAAGTCCAAGGTGCAGGCCGCGCCGCACGCCTCCGTCAGGCAAGTGGGCGTTATCGGTGCGGGGCAGATGGGATCTGGCATCGCGCATGTGGTGGCGCTCGCCGGCTATGATGTGCTGCTCAACGACATCAAGGCCGACGCCATTGAACGGTCGATTGCGCTCATCGGCGCAAATCTCGGCAAGCAGCTCGCCAAGGGGCTGGTAACCGAAGCGGCCATGAAGGCCGCCCTCAAACGCATCAAGCCCGCGGCGTCTTTCGCCGCGCTCAGCGATGCAGACATCGTCATTGAGGCGGCGACGGAAGAGGAATCGGTCAAGCGCCGGATTTTCCAAGAGCTGTGTCCGCTTCTCAAGAAGGAGGCGCTGCTCGCCACCAACACGTCGTCCATTTCGATCACACGGCTCGCCTCGACGACCGATCGCCCCGAGCAGTTCATCGGCATGCATTTCATGAATCCTGTGCCCCGCATGGAGCTTGTCGAGCTCATTCGCGGCATTGCCACCGAAGACAGCGTCTTTGCATCGGCCCGCAAGTTCGTCGAAAGCCTGGGCAAGGTCACGGCCGTTTCCGAAGACTTCCCGGCCTTCATCGTCAACCGTATCCTGCTGCCTATGATCAATGAAGCTGTCTACACGCTGTACGAGGGCGTCGGCACGGTTGAATCGATCGATAAGGCCATGAAACTCGGCGCGCATCACCCCATGGGTCCGTTGGAGCTTGCCGATTTCATCGGGCTCGATACGTGCCTCTCTGTCATGCAAGTGCTGCACGAGGGCCTGTCAGACAGCAA
>JANNUW010000491.1:0-1234 GCA_031414095.1 Hyphomicrobium sp.
TCGAAAACGAAGCCTGGCCGCCACATGAGCGAGCCGTATCCGAAGATCCATAAATCGCGCATGGGCGGGCGGTTTCGTTATTTCTTCAGCTGACGGCCGAAATCGGGGGCGGCCACATCTTGACCGGCCTGGATAATGCCACGCCGGATTTGCCGCGCATCAGAGAACAGCTTGAACAGCGTTTCACCATCGCCGTAGCGGATGGCGCGCTGCAACACGGTGAGGTCCTCCTGGAAACGGCCAAGCATTTCCAAGGTGGCGTCCTTGTTGTTGAGAAACACGTCCCGCCACATCGTTGGATCGGAGGCTGCAATGCGGGTGAAATCCCGAAATCCACCGGCCGAGTATTGGATCACCTCGGTATCGGTGACGCGGCCGAGGTGCGCTGCCGTGTTGACGATATTGTAGGCGATCAAGTGCGGGACGTGGCTCGTGATCGCCAGCACCAGATCATGATGCTCGACGTCCATCAAATCGACGTTCGATCCCATGCCGAGCCACAACGCCTTGAGCTTGTCGACTGCGGCCTGATCGGCCCCGGGAAGTGGCGTCAGGATGCACCAGCGATTATCAAAAAGTTCCGCAAAACCGGACTCCGGTCCGGAGTTCTCGGTGCCAGCGATCGGATGGCCTGGAATGAACTGCACGCCCGGAGGAATATGCGGCACACAATCGCGCACGACGGCACCCTTCACCGAGCCAACGTCGGTGACGATCGCACCGGGTTCGAGGTGCGGGCCGATCTCGGCGGCGACGGCTCCGCAGACGCCAACCGGCACGCACAGGATGACGAGGTCGGCGCCTTTCACTGCGTCCGCGGCGGTGGCAAATGCCTCGCCGATCAAACCCAGGCGAAGTGCGGTTGCCCGCGTTTCGGCAGTCCGCGCGTGGCCGACGATCTGAGCCGCCAACCCAGCGCGACGAACCGCGTGGCTGATCGACGAACCGATAAGCCCGACGCCGATCAGCGCGATGCGGTTGAACAATTGCGCCGTCATTCAACTTTGCCCTTGAGGAACTCGGTCAGTGCCGCAATGACCGCGCGATTGTCGGTCTCTGTTCCGACCGTCATCCGCAATGCGTTGGGCAAGCCGTAACCGGATACACGGCGCAGGATGATCGCGCATGATTTGAGGAATGCGTCGGCAGCCGCCGCATCCCGCCCCTTCGTTTCAGGAAAATGCACCAGCAAGAAATTGCCGACGCTTGGAGTTACCTTTAAACCGAGCCGCTC
>JANNUW010000492.1:0-1133 GCA_031414095.1 Hyphomicrobium sp.
ACAAAATTGCGGATTTCCGCAAGCACAGTACCGGTATCGTCGAGCCAGGCGAAATGGTCGCTGCCAGGCAGCTCCAACAACCGGGCGTGGGGAATCGCTGTTGCCATCTCGCGAGCAGCTTCCACTCGGACCCGCACATCGCCGGTGCGGTGAATCAACAGTGTCGGCACCCGAATACTAGGGAGCACCGAGGAAATATCGATGTCGCAGTTGTTCCGCCACAGCTCAATCACTGCCGATGGACTCCCGGCCAGGCGTTCGAAGCGCGCCCACCAGTCCAGGAATCGGGGTTCCTTGGCGAGGCTCGGCGCAAATCTTGGCAGACTCGCTCCAGTGCCCCATGACTGCCGGATCTCGCGCTGTAACGCGTCAATATTGGTGAGACCCGGAATCGCCGCGATCGCATTGGCATACGCTCCAATAAGGATCATGCCGCTCACCCGCTCGGGAAATGTCGCGGCAAACAGCGCGCTCATTGCGCCACCCTCCGAGATTCCAAGTAACACCGCCCGTTCCGAGCCGACTGCATCCATAACGGCGCGAATATCATCGATCCGCTCATCCATATGGGGAAAGCCAACACTACGATCGGACAGGCCGGTTCCCCGTTTATCAAAGCGGATCAGGCGCGCAAACGAGCCAAGACCGTGGAAGAAGTGGGCGTGTCGCGGCTCGTCCCACATGAGCTCTAGGTGAGAGAGGAAGCCTGGCGCAAAAATGAGATCGATCGGGCCCTTGCCGGTGACCTGATACGCGACAGAAACGTCACCGCTTTGTGCGTACTTTGTTTGCGGCACCATCTGCTGGTCTCGATTTCGCAACTGGTCTGGTTCGATGAACATTAGACCCCGTGTGCATTTGTACCTGGTTCTCAGGGCTGGGCGCTAGCTGTTGGGTTGGGGCGCCGGGGGCGTAGGCGTGGGTCGTTCCACAATTTCTTGCGCACCGCCTCAGGGTTATTACTTCTGCGGGATCGGGGTGGTCCCGCTCGGCCCCATGCCGGTAACCTGAATCATGACCTCGCCATCCTTGGCCCAGACGAAGTGCGGAATAGCCTTTGCTTCGGAGAAAAAGGTACCGGCGGGACGGGCTTGGAGCTTACCCTCATCCCACTTATCACCAAGGCCAAAGTA
>JANNUW010000493.1:0-3336 GCA_031414095.1 Hyphomicrobium sp.
GTTCATCTATCCGCGCAACGACCTCGACTACACGTCGAACTTCTTGCAGATGTGCTTTGCAACGCCGTGCGAGCCTTATGTGGTCAATCCAATCGTGGCGCGCGCGCTCGACCGCATATTCATTCTACACGCCGATCACGAGCAGAACGCGTCCACCTCGACCGTGCGTCTTGCAGGCTCATCGGGCGCCAATCCGTTCGCGTGCATTTCGGCCGGCATCGCCTGCTTGTGGGGCCCAGCGCATGGCGGCGCCAACGAAGCCGCACTCAATATGCTCGAAGAAATCGGCACCGTGGAGCGCATCCCTGAGTTCGTCGCAAAAGCCAAGGACAAGAACTCCGGCTTCCGCCTGATGGGCTTTGGCCACCGCGTCTACAAGAACTACGATCCACGCGCCAAGGTCATGCAGAAAACCTGCCACGAGGTTCTCGACGCGCTCGATAAGCACGACGACCCGCTTTTGAAGGTTGCGATGGAACTGGAGCGCATCGCCCTTCAGGACGACTATTTCATTTCTAAAAAGCTCTATCCCAACATCGATTTTTATTCCGGCATCACGCTGCGCGCGATCGGCTTTCCCGTCGACATGTTCACGGTGCTATTCGCGGTTGCCCGCACGGTCGGCTGGATCGCACAGTGGAAAGAAATGATCGAAGATCCCGAGCAGCGTATCGGCCGTCCTCGGCAGCTCTACGTAGGCCCGCCACGGCGCGGTTTCCCGCAAGCGTAAGTTTTTTGCCGCGGATAGGGGGTGGTACAAAGCACACTGCCGCCATAAATGGGTCGAACAAACGAGGTTCGCTCGCCGGCGCTCAAGTGCGCCAGCACCTTAAAACAACAGGTAAAGTACGAGCGCGGGAGCGTGACACGCGCGACTTGAAAGCGGAGACGACTTTGCAACATTCATGGCTGGCCCACAGCCCCAACGCCGCTGAGCCAATTCTTTCGGCCGCACGCCGGTTTCAGTTTCCGCTTGTTTTGGCACTGGCTTTGTTGGCTTCAGGGTTGTCGTCGCTTGGCTATGATCGAAGCGCCATCGCGCAGGATGCTCGTTCCTCAGAACCGGGCTTTGCTGAACCGGAACCCTCTGACCCGAGCCTCGCTGAGCCGAGCCTCACTGAGCCGAGCCGAGCTGACCCCAGCCAGGCTGGACCGTTGCCCTCCGATGCGTTGCCCGCCGGGGCAACGCCTTCAGATACCGCCGTTCCAGCCGAGGAGCCGCCGATCAAAGCTGAGCTGACGTGGCGCTTAGAAAACCCATTCCGCTTTTTCAACAATCCGGCCGATACGCAAGTTCATCGCGCCACCTATCTGGCACTGTCGCCCGACGAGCGCACCAGTCCGATCCTGTCGGCCGAACGTGCGCTGAGCGGACGCGAGCCCGACGGCTGGGCGGCCACAGCGTATGATAAGACGTGCTGGGACAGTTCGAAGAACCGCTTCATCTGTGCGGATAAAAAGAACTACATTAATCCTGAAAGCCACAAGGTCGTGGTCGAGATCAGCGGTGCCGACGACGACAACGTGACATGCGTGTGGCTCACGTCACCGCGCGGCGCGAAAATCGCACGCGGCAGCGTAATCAAGAAGGCCTGCAAAGATCCGGTGATCCTCGAGGTGCCGTATCCGGGCGGGCTCAAAGTCGCCGTCGAAATCGGCGGTATCGAAGTGGCCAAAACCAACATCAAGGTGCGCGATATCCTGGTGGCGGCCATGGGCGACAGCTTTGGCTCGGGCGAAGGCAACCCGGACGTTGCCGTGCGCTTTTCGCGCGAGCGCGCCATCGACTACGGCAAGTCGAACTCCGGCGGCGATCTCACGGGATACCCAGCGCGCGTGGGGCCATGGAAACAGATCGGCGATAAAGATTTTGTCGCCGGCAGCGCGCGCTGGAACGACACGGCCTGCCGCCGCTCGCTCTACTCGCATCAATTGCGCACGGCCTTGCAGCTCGCTATCGAGGACCCGCATCGCGCCGTGACGTTCACCGGCGTGGCGTGTTCGGGCGCTGAAATGACGTTCGGCCTCTTCTTGCGCTACAAGGGCAACGAGTGGGTGCCCAACCCACCCGATCTTTCGCAGATTTCTGCGCTCGCAACGGCGCAATGCGGTACGCGCAATGCGGTCGCCAAGGACTACCCGGAAGCCTACCACATCGGCGGCATCGTCAAGGAGTTCGTCGGCGGTCTGGTACTCAATCGCTGCGAGCAGGAAGACGCGCGCAAAATTGATCTGCTACTGGTGTCGATCGGCGGCAATGACGTCGGCTTCGCGCGCTTGGTCGCCAATGCCGTTTTGTCCGATGAATCGCTGGTGCGCCGTCTCGGCGGCTGGTTCGGACAGGTCCAGGGCAATGCCCAGGCCGACATTCTGATGGCGTCCGTCGATGAGCGGTACAAGGCCCTCAATCGCGCCGTCCACGGCATCTTGCACATGAACTGGGAAGAGAGCGACCGCGTTATCCTCAGCGCTTATCCGCCGCTTGCGCTCCTGGGCGATGGCCACAAAGTCTGCCCCGATAGCAGCGCGGGCATGGAGGTGTTTTCACAGTTCAGTCTCAGCCAGAAAATGGCCGGCGAAAGTTCCGACCTCGCCGACCGCCTGCAGAAAGTGATGTCGCAAAGCGCGGCCAAATTCGGTTGGAGCTTTTCGGACGCGCACCGCAAGCAATTCATCGGCCGCGGACTGTGCGCGGGCTTTACCGAAAACGCCTTCTCGATTGCCGACGACCTGCGCATTCCCCGCCAGATCAACGGCAAGTGGGAACCCTTCAATCCGGCCGATTATCAGCCGTATGCCGCGCGCCAACGCTGGTTCCGCACGCCCAACGACGCCTTTCTGACGGGCAACTTCCACGTTTCGGGCTCGGTGATGCAAAAGGCGTTGAAGCTGCCGAGTTTGTCGTGGTTTCAGGTGCTGCTGGCGTCGACGTACTCGGGCGCCTTCCATCCCAACGCCGAGGGCCAAGCCGCAATCGCCGACGCACTGACGGCCAAGGCGCGTACGATTCTGCAGAAGTACGGCCAGCAGTCGGATGTCGCCCTGGCACCCTGACGCTCTCGACCGCAACGCAAATGGCGGTCCCGGCAGGGGCGGTGCAACTTATGCTTTTCAAGAAGTTACGCGCTGGTGCGCCGTCACAGTCGATCACGGCATTTCAATGGGTTATAAACAGGCATGTCCCACCTTTTTGCACGAGGCGCGCCGCGCCATGACCCGACGGCTCACAATCCCGCTCCTCAGTGCGGCGCCAAAGCCGCCGTCCGAAAATCACCTGCCGCATTTGCGTTGACAGCAGGCGCGCATGGCCCCGGTCGATGGCAAGGTCATCGACGC